>CALXAE010000020.1 GCA_944386205.1 uncultured Clostridia bacterium | reverse complement strand
ACAGGATTAGGATTAAAAGAAGCTAAAGAATTAGTTGATGGAGCACCAAAAACAGTTAAAGAAGGTGTTTCTAAAGAAGAAGCTGAAGAATTAAAAGCTAAATTTGCAGAAGTTGGAGCTGTTATTGAATTAAAATAATTAGTTTCAATATTTGAAAAATAATAGTAAAAAAGGAAGTATAATTATTTTCATAATCATGCTTCCTTTTTACTATTATTTTTTTGCATTAAAATATAGAAAAAAAACAATAAGTATAATATAATGTAGTCAGAATTAAGACGACTTGATTAAAATTATTTAGATTTTTATAATGTATGTCTTGTAATAAAAAATGAAAGGAGGGAGCAAATGAAATATATTGGAATTGTTGTGGCTATGGAAGAAGAAAAGCAAGAAATATTAAATTTGATGACAGAAATAGAAGAAAAACAAGTCTATAATTTAAACTTTATTATTGGAAAGATTAAAGAGAAAAATTGTGTATTAGTAGAAAGTGGAATAGGAAAAGTTAATGCTGCTAGAACAACACAGATTTTAGCAGATAATTTTGATTTAGAATGTGTTGTTAATGCAGGAGCAGCAGGTGCAATTAATTATTCATTAAATATAGGAGATGTGGTAATTGCTAAACATGTAGTACAGCATGATTTTGATATAAGTGCATTTGGACATAATCAAGGATACATTACAGGAATAGGTGACAATATTATTTGTGATAAAAAATTAATTTCTATATTTGAGAATATAATAACAAATATAAAGGAAAAAGATTTTCAAATAAAATTGGGAATTGTAGCATCTGGTGATATTTTTTGTACACAAATAGAAATGAAAAAAAATATTCATACAAAATTCAATGCAGATGTTGTTGATATGGAATGTGCAGCAATTGCTCAAGTATGTTATTTAGACAACATTCCATTTATTAGTATTAGATGTATTTCTGATATACCTAATGGAAGTAATGAAACAACATTTGATGAAAATTTAGAATTAGCTTCTAAAAGATGTGCAAATATAGTAAATGAATTTTGTTCATAAAATATTAAAATTTACAACTATTCAGATAAAACTTCAAAATTATCTTATAGTATTTTATTAAAAAATTGATAAATTAAATTTTAAATTATTTGTATAATTAAGAAATTAAAAGCAAATAATGTAAAGAGTGAAAGGAGTGATTTTTTTGGATAGAAAAATTAGAGTTATACAATATGGTACAGGAAAAATGAGCAAATATACAATGCGTTATGTGTACGAAAAAGGAGCAGAAATTGTAGGAGCAATCGATGTAAATCCAGATGTTATAGGAAAAGACATAGGAGAAATTATGGAATGTGAAAACAAAGGCGTAAAAGTTGTGGGACTACAAGATGCAGAAAATATGATAAAAGAAGTAAAACCAGATATAGCGATTGTAACTACAATGAGTTTAATAAAAGACGTAGAAGATGCTTTGATGTTATGTGCAAAATTAGGAGTAAATGCAATTACAACTTGTGAAGAGGCTTTTTATCCTGGTAATTCAAATCCAGAGGTTACAAAAAAATTAGATGAGATGGCTAAAAGTACGAATTGCACTATAACAGGAAGTGGATATCAAGATATATATTGGGGACAATTGATTTCAAGTATAGCAGGTTCTACTCATAAAATTACAAAAATAAAAGGAAGTTCAAGCTATAATGTAGAAGATTATGGTATTGCATTAGCAAAAGCACATGGTGCAGGTTTAACATTAGAAGAGTTTGACAAACAAGTAGCTTCTGTTGATAGAATATCAAATGAAGAAAGACAAGCTATGATTAATAAAGGTGAATATCTACCTTCTTATATGTGGAATGTTAATGGATGGTTATGTGCAAAATTAGGATTAACTGTAACATCACAAAGCCAAGAAACAGTACCACAAACTTACAAAGAAGATATTGATTCTTCAACATTAGGAATGACAGTAAAAGCAGGAACAGCAACTGGAATGAGTGCAGTTGTTACAACTGAAACAAAGGAAGGTATTACATTGGAAACACAATGTATAGGAAAAGTTTATTCAAAAGAAGATTTTGACAAAAACGAATGGACAATCGAAGGAGAACCAAATACAACCTTAGTGATTAATAGACCATCAACAGTTGAATTAACATGTGCCTCAGTTGTAAATAGAATTCCAGATGTTATGAATGCGAGAGCAGGTTATGTTCCAACAGAAGAAATGGGAGAATTAAATTATAGAGTTAAAACTTTAAACGAATATGTAAAATAGAGACATTTATAAATGAATAAAAGAAGATCCAAAAATAACAAAAGGTATGTACTTTTTGTTATTTTTGTGTTATAATATAAATAGTGAAAAATTTAGTATTTTACGGAGGTAAAAGATATGTTTGAAAGTAAATATAGTAAAGTTTTAACTGTTATATTAGTAGTTGTAATTGTTGCTATAATTGGACTATTAGCATTTTTAGGATATGATTGGTATCAAAAATATTTCTTAGAAAATGAAGCACTAGCATTTGTTGAAAACTATACAAAAGATGCTTCAGATGATAATAGTACAGAAAATCAAAATACTGCTACAGATGATAATAGTACAGCCACTAACCCAATAGATAGTATTAATAGAACAAATACAGTATCTGGAGCTTCTGGAAATGAAATGCCAACATATAGAGGATTTAATGTTGTAGGAACAATTGAAATACCAGCAATTGATATAGAATATCCAATATTGGAAAAAGTAAGCAGAAGTTCTTTAGAAACTTCAGTAGCAATGTTATATGGTGCAGGAATTAATCAAGTTGGAAATACAGTTATTATAGGACATAACTATAGAAATGGTTTATTCTTCTCTAATAATAAAAGATTAAATAATGGTGATGTAATATATATTACAGATAATTCAAAAAATAGATTAACATATACAATATATAATAAATTTGAAACAACACCAGAGGATGCAAGTTTCTATTCTAGGGATACTGGAGGAGTTCCAGAAATCACATTATCAACATGTAATGATGATAGTAGTAGAAGATTAATTCTATTTGCTAGAGCAGAATAATATAAGTTTAGATATAGGAAACCTAACCTTGTAAAAAAAGAACATTAGATTTTGTCTAATGTTCTTTTTTGAGGTATAACAAAAAGTTCTTTTTATATACCTCAAAACATTGTCGTCACCTACATAGATTGATTTCCAGGAATGAAATAATCAACAACACCATAGATTAATGCACCAATAATTGCAGCCATCCAAGAAATTGTATAACCAGCTACAAAGAATTGTGTAACATATAATGTAATAGCAGCTAATGCAAAACCTACAAAACCTTTTCCAAATGGGCTAGCATGTAAACCTGTAAATTTTACAATTAGATAGTCTATGATACTTAAGACAACAGCTGCTATAATAAGTGTTGCCCAATTATTAATACTAAAACTTGGTGTAAAAAATGCTGTAACAGCAAGTACGATAGCAGCAGCAACTAATCTACCAACAATTTGCCATACTGTAGATGATCCTGTTTTAGCATCTGTTCCTCTTGTTTCTGACATAATAGATAACCTCCTTAGATTTTTTAGAATATAGAAAATAGAAATTTCTATATTTTAAAAACAATATTGCACGGAAAAATTACTATGCAATTTTTTATATTGACAAATCTTTATGCTTCTTTGAAAACTTAAATATAGATATTTAAATTAAAAAAAAGTTATCAAGAATCGAGATTTGTCTGGTTCTAAAAGTAGTATTTGCAAAAAAAAAAATTTTATTCAAAATTAGAATAAAAGAAAGATAAGTTGTAAAAAATATAAATAAAATTATTTTTTACAATTTAAGGAGAGAAAAATGTTAATTACTTTTTTTAGATCAATTGTTTTATACATAATTGTTTTAATTGTAATGAGATTAATGGGAAAGAGAGAAATCAGTCAAATGCAACCATTTGAGTTGGCAATTTCAATTATGATAGCAGACTTAGCATCTATTCCCATGACAGAAATTGGAATTCCTATATTTAATGGAATTATTCCAATTTTAGGACTATTACTAATGCATTTAATAATTTCTGTTATTAATATTAAAAGTATAAATTTAAGAAAGGTAATTTGTGGAAAGCCAAGTATATTAATTTATAGAGGAAAAATTGATGAAAAAGTACTAAAAAAAGAAAGATTTACTATTAATGAGTTGCAAGAAAGACTAAGAAGAAATAATATTGTAAATTTAGCTGATGTCGAATATGCAATTTTAGAAACAAGTGGAGAGGTGACAGTTATCCAAAAACCAGAAAAAAGAGGAACAATACCAGAAGACTTTCAAATTGTACCAGAATATGAAGGAATCCCTTATGATTTAGTAATTGATGGAAAAGTTATACATGAAAATCTACAAAAATTAGGAAAAAATTATGAATGGTTAAAAAAACAGGTAGAACCATTTAAGATAAAACCAGAAGAGGCATTAGTAGTAACAATAGACGGAAAAAATCAAATTTTTTGTCAGAAAAAGGAGGAAAAAAAGAAATAAATGGTAAAAGAATTTATTATTTGTGTGATCATCCTTATCGTAATATTTGTTGGCAATGGAATTACACAAGGATATAGTCGAGATTCTATTGAAGATATGAATAGAAAGTTAACAGATTTAGAAGAAATTATTAATAAAGAGAACCAAGAAGAAATTAATCAAGAAGAGGTAATAAAAAGAGAAGAAGAAATTGATAAAGAATGGAATGATATGTTTTCAAAATTGGCTTATTATATCGAACATGAAGAACTTGAAAAAGTTGCAAGAATTTTAGAAAATATGAAAACATATTTGGAACTCAAAGAATATGATAATGCTATAAAAGAAATTCGTGAAGGAATCTATATTTTACAACATATAGAAGATAAATATTCTTTTAATTTACAAAATATATTTTGAAAAATATTACTAGTAAATATTATTAAATAATTTATTCATATTGAATTTTTATATAAATAATCAAAAAAATTGATAGATTTATATTAATAGATCTATCAATTTTTTGAATTTATTAATATTCTATTATTTATTTTCTAAAGAATCTATTTTAGCATATTCTTTTAATTTTTTGTAAACTAAATTATTAATCGTACCAGCAGGGAATTTTCCGTCTTTGTCTTTTTTACCAGCAGGTACACCTGTTAAAATTTCAATACCTTCTTCAATTGTAGAAATTGCATAAATATGGAATAATTTATTTTTAACAGCATCAATAATTTCATCAGATAATTGTAAATTATCTATATTTTGAACAGGTATCATTACACCATGTTCTCCAGTTAATCCACGCATTTTGCATATTTGGAAAAATCCTTCTATTTTTTCATTAACACCACCGATAGGTTGGATTTGTCCTTTTTGATTAACAGAACCAGTAACTGCAATGGCTTGATTAATTGGAATACCAGAAAGACTAGAAAGTAAGCCATATAATTCTGTACTAGAAGCACTATCTCCATCAACACCATTATATAATTGTTCAAAACAAATGCTAGCTGTTAAACATAAAGGAATATCTTGTGCAAACATTTCTCCTAAATAGCCTGTTAGAATTAATACACCTTTAGAATGAGAAGGACCAGAAATTTCAACTTCTCTTTCGATATTAACAACACCACTTTTTCCAGTATAAGTATTTACAGTTATTTTTGCAGGTTTTCCAAAAGAATAAT
This sequence comes from uncultured Clostridia bacterium, assembly GCA_944386205.1. GTDB lineage: Bacteria > Bacillota > Clostridia > TANB77 > CAG-508 > CAG-269. The sequence continues at coordinate 15,624 of CALXAE010000020.1, read as the reverse complement.
CTCCCATATTCATAATAGTTAGACCATTTAAAGTGCCTACTTCAAATCCAGAAGTATTAATTAATAAAGAATTATCTCGTATCATTTCTACATATTTAGAATCATATTTTTTAACTCTATCAATTCGTTCATCTAAAGCCTTTTGAACAAATTTTTCTGTTACAACCTTAGATTTTGATATTTTAGCCCAAGTAGCTGATTCGCCAACAACTTGCATTAAATCATCAAATCGGGTAGAGACTTTGTGATGACTTCCTGCTAATTTAGAAGCATATTCAACAAGTTTTGCCATTGCACCTCTGTCTAAATGTGGTAATTCTTCATAAGCACAGAAACCGTGAATAATTCTAGCTAATTTATTTAAATTATCATTGGTAATAGGGGCGTCATCTTCAAACTCTACTTTTATTTTAAACAATTTTCTAAAATCAGAATCCATTGATAATAAAGTCTGATAAATATTTGCATTTCCAATTAAGATAACTTTTAAATTCAAAGGAATTGGCTCAGGTTTTAATGAAACTAAAACCATAGAAGAACGTTGGTCAGCTGTATTTTCAATAGCAATATTTTTAACTCTTAAAGCTTTTTTCAAAGCTTCATAACACATTCCATTTGCAAGCAAATCTTTCGCTTGGAAAATAATATATCCACCATTTGCTTTTTGCATTAAACCGGCTTTTAACATAGTATGGTCAGTTTTTAAAGAACCATAATAGTTTTCATATTCCAAAGAACCAAAAATATTATGATAAGAATAGTTTGTATCCATAATTACAGGAGCACCTTCACGTGTAGAATTATCAACAAAAAGATTTACGCGATAATTTAAGGTAGGATCCATTTTTCTTGTCGTTGGATTTTGTTGGTTTGCTATATGTTCTTTTGAATCTTCTTCTAAGAAAGTAGATATATTTTTTAAGACATCTTGTTTTACATCTGTCAAAAATTTATTGATTTTCTTATTTCGTTTATATTTAGATTTTAAATAATTAATATGCACATTAACAGTTAAAAGTGCTACATTAGATTGCCATTCAGAAATCTTTTTATCAGATTGTCTTTCAATTTCTTTAATTTGTCCAATAACATTCATAATTTGTTCTTGAACAATTAAAGAATTTTGTTCATACTCTTGTTTTATAGTTTCATCTAATTTATCAAATTCTTCCTCTTCAATTGGTTTTCCATCAACAATAGGGGTCATGTAAATGCCATTTTGTGCTGACTTTACAGAAAAATTATATTTTGCAGCATCATTATTTAATTTCTCTAGTAAAGCTGTTCTCTTAGTTTCATATTCTTGTCTGATTAAAGCTTTTTCTTTTTCAAAATCATCAGCATTAAAAGTTTTCTTAATATCTTTTTTGATTTCTTTGATAAAACCATCCATAGCCTCTTGAAATTCTTTTCCTTGTCCTGCTGGCAATTCAACGGCAATTGGTTCATTAGGATTTTCAAAATTATATATATAGCACCAGTCAGAAGGAACTTTTTTCTTGCTAGCAATTTTATCTAAATAATTTTTAGTATACATTGTTTTTCCAACACCGCTAGGTCCTTCAAGATATAAATTGTAACCTTTTACATCTACTTGAATACCAAATTCTAAAGCTTTAATGCCTCTATCTTGTCCAATACCTTCTTGGATAGGTTCTAACTCTTCAGTTGTTTCAAATTTAAAAACATTAGGATCACAAGTAAATTTTAAATCTTTATAATTTAATTCATTTTTATTTCTCATTTGTTACCTCCAAATTTTTTTCTTATTGTTACCATTTTCTACTGTTTTTATAATAAAAAGTAATAAAAAATTTAACATTAGTATAAAAGTATTTTATATTAGTTATCGAAATTTGTAAATAAAAAATAGATAAATTTCACAAAATTTTCTAAAAAGTATTGACAAAGAAAATTAAAACCAGTATAATTTATAAATGTTAAGGGTAATGCAGGTGTAGTTCAATGGTAGAACCTCAGCCTTCCAAGCTGATGACGTGGGTTCGATTCCCACTACCTGCTCCAAATTATAACAACTTACGAACTATGAAGTTTGTAGGTTGTTTTTTTCATAGAATATGATTACTATTCTACAAAAAATAACATTGCACGAAAAATAATAACAGAAAACAGAAAAAAGTTGACAAAAATTTAAGCCTTGATTTAAAGACTTCCAAAGAATATTTTTATTAAAAAAATGTCAAACTACGGAGTTCACAAGAAACTCTCCTTTTGTATAGAAAAAGTGAAAATTTTACTCGAATTATATATCAAAAACGTGAAAAAAGCATTAAAACATCTATAAAAAACGTGAAAAAATATTGACAAAATATAAAATATTCTATATACTTAAATAGAAGAAGGTGAGAATATGAAACGAAAAATATATAATGAGTTAATAAATTGGAAGAACACAAATATTCAAAAACCATTAATGATTATAGGGGCAAGGCAAATTGGAAAAACATATATTATTAAAAAGTTTTGTGAAAAAGAATTCAAGAAGAACATATATATTAATATATTAGAACATCCAGAAATAATAAAAATATTTAAAGAAGAAATAAGTACATCAGAAAAATTTAACAGAATGAAAATATATTTAGACATAGATATAGATTTAGATAATACTATAATTTTCTTTGATGAAATACAAGAAAGTGAAGAATTAATTAGTGGTTTAAAATATTTTTGTGAAAGTGAAGAACCATTTAAAATTATTTGTGCTGGAAGTTTATTAGGTGTCAAGCTAAAAAGAATGAAAACATCTTTTCCTGTTGGAAAAGTAAAAATGTTAAATATGTATCCTATGGATTTTGAAGAGTTTTTAATAGCAAATGGAAATATAAATTTAATTAATGAAATAAGAAAATGTTATGAAGCCAATACACCAATTGATTCAGTATTGCATGAAAAAACATTAAATTTGTATAGATTATACCTATGTGTTGGGGGAATGCCAGAAGCAATAAAAAATCTTTTAGATAATAATAAAGATATACTAAAATTCGACAAAAGTATTATTGAAGATATTATTCAATCATATTTAGATGATATGAATAAATATGTGCAAAATAAATCAGAAGCAATTAAAATAGAAACAATATATAAATCTATTCCATCACAATTAGGAAATAAGAGTAACAAATTCCAATATGGAAAAATATCATCTAATGCTAGAAAAAGGGATTATGAAACTGCATTAGATTGGTTAATTTCAAGTACAATGGTAAACAAGTGTCCAATTTTGAATAAAGTTGAAATACCACCACTTCGGATTCATTAATGAAGATCATTTTAAACTATATTTGAGTGATGTTGGTGTTTTATTAAATTTGTTAAAAATAAAATATAATGATATTATTTTAGATAGACTTTTGCTATATAAAGGAATTATTGCTGAAAACTATGTTGCTACACAATTATTAGTAAATAAACATCCTTTAATATATTGGGAATCACGGAAATCAGGCGGAAGTGGATTTTATTTTATATAATAATGATGGGATAATTCCAGTAGAAGTTAAAGCTGATGATAACGTCGGAAGTAAAAGTTTAAAAGTATATATGAATAGATATCATCCTAATTATGCAATTAGAATTTCGACCAAAAATTTTGGCTTTGCAAATAATATAAAATCAGTTCCATTGTATGCGGTTTTTTTAATAAAATAATATAATAGTTGATTTATTAATGTTTTTTAAAGTAAAATAAGGGAGAAACACTTTGGAAATTAAGAGTTTTTTTCGCAAATATCCTTCCTAAACGCTCCAAAAATTACTCCCACGAAATTCTAAAATTACTTAAAATAAATAGTTTTAGAATTTTGTGGGAGTATTTTGTCAAATTTTGTTTGAAAAGTTAAATATTATATTTTAGAATATATTCTCAAACTTTTTTAATTTTGCAACAAAAAAACCTTCATATAAATCAGATGGACAAATACATAGAGTTCCTTCGATAGAAGTAGGCAATAAAGTGGCATTAGAAAAACAAGTTCTATCAATTGAAAGAACTTCAATCTGTTTTAAATCGATAAATTTTTTGATAATCTCTTCATTTTCCTTAGATAAAATTGAACAAGTAGAATATACCATTTCATGACCTGGTTTTAATAGAGTAATCGCTTTTTTTAATAATTCGGTTTGAGTTTTTGAAGAACGTTCTACTAAATCTTCTGCAAAAGTAGATTCTAATTTTTTATCAAAAATAGAAATGGTACCACTTCCGCTACAAGGGGCATCTAATAAAATTTTGTCAAAAGAAAAGAAATCATCTAAAAGCCTTGCATCTTTTATCATAACATTTACGCGATTAGCACCTTGCTTATTCAAGTTATATTGCAATCTTTCTGCTCGAATTTTATTTTTTTCACAAGCAGTAATATATGCTTTATTTTCAGAAAGTGCTAACATTTGCGTCGTTTTACCACCAGGTGCAGAAGCCATGTCTAAAATATTTTCATTTTCTTTGGGAGATAATATAAGTGGTGGAAGCATAGAAGATAAACTTTGCAAATAGATCTCACCATTTTGATAAATATCTAATTTTTTAATTTCTTCTTCTGGAAATTTTTCTAATATTAATGCATCCTTATACCAAAATACTTCTTGGTAAGAAATTTGCATAGAATCAAAAACATTTTTTACATTTTCAATATTTGTTTTTAATGTATTTGCTCTTAAAGTAACAGGTCTTTTTTGAGAATAACCATCTATAATGATATTTGTTAAATCTTCTCCATATTGTTCTAATAGTAAATTATATAAAAAATTTGGTATCAAATCCATTGAAAAGGCTCCTTTCAAATAAAAATAGGACAAGTTTATTTTTCTATATCATACTATATGATGTATTAATATGTAAAGAAAAAAACTCTCTTTTAAAATAATAACATATTTTGTAGAAGAAATATTGCAATTATTCCCAAAAACAGTTGATATTTTTTAAAATTTAATATAAAATCTATAAAGACTTGAAAGTAAGGAGGTTACGAATGATTACTTTAGAAGATGTTAGAAAAAACGAAGAAGTTGAGGCTTTAATAAAAGGTGCACAAAAGCAATTAGATGGTCTTCGGATATACAGAACATGGGCATAGACATATCTCTATTGTTTCTAAAAGAGCAGGAGATATTTTAGAAAAATTAGAATATCCAGAAAGAACAGTTGAACTTGCAAAAATTGCAGGGTATTTACATGATATTGGAAACTGTGTAAACCGTGTGGATCATGCACATAGTGGAGCAATTTTGGCATTTAATATTTTAAAAGAAATGGGAATGCCAGTTGAAGAAAGAACAGAAATTATGATGGCAATTGGAAATCATGATGAAAATACAGGTACAGCAATAAGTGACATATCGGCAGCTCTAATATTGGCAGACAAATCAGATGTTCATAGAGACAGAGTAACTAACAAGAATTTGTCAAGATTTGATATTCATGATAGAGTAAATTATGCTGTAACAAATGCCAATTTAGAATTAGATAGTAAAGAAAGAAAAGTAAAATTAAATTTAACAATAGATACAAAATTATGTCCGGTATTAGATTATTTTGAAATATTTATGGACAGAACTATGATGAGCAAATATGCAGCAAAATATTTAAAAATCTGGTTTGAATTGATTATAAACAACACAAAATTATTATGATATTAAATAACTTAGCAATTTGACATACAGAAAAAATGTATATAAAGTCAAGATAAAAAACAATAAAGAAAGGAAAGAGAACAATGAAAAAAATAAAAATAATCACAATGATAGTACTAATTATCTTAGTAACAATGGTTTCTTTTTTTGGAGTGTATACACAAGTACAAAATAGAATGGAAAATCAAGTAAGAGACTATGCACTAGACATGGATTTAGGTGGTGCAAGATATATTAGATTGTCTGTTAATACAGAAAGCACAGATGTTATTAAAGATGCTAATGGAAATGAAGTAGAAACAGATGAAGAAATGACAGATGAACAATTGGCACAAAATGGATATACAAAAGAAAGTGTACCTAATAATAGTGCAGAAAGTTTAACTGTAGAAAATTATGAAAAAGCAAAAGAAATTATCAGTAAAAGATTAGAAGGACAAGTTGTAGGAGAATATGAAATTTCTTTAGATAATGAAACAGGAGATATTTTAGTTCAAATACCAGAAAATGAATATACAGATAATTTTGTAAGTAATATCAATACAGTTGGAAAATTCGAGATGATTGATTCAGAAACAAAAGAAGTATTGATGGATAATGGAGATATAAGATCTGTAAATCTTATGTATGGTGCAAGTTCTTCAACGTCAACATCAACTACTGTATATTTAAATATTGAATTTAATAAAACAGGTAGTGAAAAATTAGAGAACATTAGTAATACATATGTAGAAGCAACAGAAGATACGAATACTACAGAAAACACAAATACAACAGATAATACAACAAATACAGAAACAGAAAATGTAACAGACAATACATCAACAGATGAAAACACAACAGCAAATACAACTTCAGGTGAAACAAATTCAACAGAAGAGGAAACAACAGCTAAAGAAATTACTTTAAGAATTGATGATACAGATATCATGACAACAAGTTTTGACGAACCAATCGGAAATGGTAGATTACAATTATCTATTGGAAGTGCAACTACTGATGCAGATACTTTACAAGATAATTTAACACAAGCTTCAGCTATGGCAACTGTATTGGATTCAGGAAATTTACCTATACAATATGATATTGCTACAAATGAATATATTTATTCAGATATAACAAGTACACATATTATGTATGTAGCTATAGCAGTTGGCATTATACTTTTAATTGGACTTATCATTTATATTATTAGATATAGAGTTAATGGATTGTTATCAGCAATTGCTTTTATAGGATTAATTAGTTTATACTTATTGGTTATAAGATATACCAATGTAAGCGTATCTATTCAAGGAATTGTAGGAATTATTGTAACGATATTATTAAATTATATCTTTATCAATAAAATATTATCAAAAATTAAAAAGAGTGAAGATAGCAAAAAACTAGAGACTGTAAAAGAAGCAATAAAAGAAAGTTATAAAGAATTCTTTATAAAACTTGTGCCAATATGTATATCAATCATTGCTTTCTGTTTTATAAGTTGGACAACCATTAGTAGCTTTGGAATGGTAATGTTCTGGGGAGTTGCTTTGATTGCATTATATAATTATTTGATTACAGCAACCATGTTAAAAGTAAAAGCAGAAAAATAGGAGGTATTTACAGATGAAACAATTCATAAAAAGTAAACAACTAAAAATTATATTAATTATATTGGTAATCATAGCAGGAATTGTAATGATTGCTGTAAAAGGATTTAACTTTGATTTAAAATATCAAGATACCCAAAGAGTAGAATTGTATTTACAAACTGAATTTAATATATCAGATATAAAAGAGATTACTGATGATGTATTTGGTAGTCAAAAAGTAATGATCCAAAAAGTAGAAGTTTTTGAAGACTCTGTTTCTATAACAACAACTTCTATATCAGATGAACAAAAAAGTAATTTAATAACTAAAATTAATGAAAAATACGGAACAGAATTAACAGCAGAAGATACACAAGTAGAAAATATAGCACATACAAGAGGAAGAGATATTATCAAACCATATATTATTCCATTTATAGTAGCAGTTGTTGCAACATTAGTATATTTAGGAATTCGTTATTACAAATTAAATCTAGTAAAAGTTGTTGCAAAAAGTATTGGTATTTTATTATTAACACAAATATTATTATTCTGCATAATGGCAATTACTAGAATTCCAATTGGAAGATTAACAATTCCAATGGTGTTATTGGTATACCTTGTTACTTTGTATGCTATGACAAATCGATTTGAAAATAACTTGAATAAAAAAGAAATAGAAGAAGAGAAAGAAAAAGCTAAGAAAAAATAAATAGTAAGTTTTGATTTGTGATTTATAGCCCCAAGTTATCTGATAATATTTTACTCATTAAATGGTTAACATTACAGAATAAACAAATTCTAACATTTGCACATTTAATTTCATAAAATATTATCAGATAACTTGGGGCTTTTAGATAAAAATCATAAATTGTAATAATTATCGTAAAAACTAAACAATTATGTGTTATTTTAATTCAACAACTGTTACACCCATTTCTCCTTCGCCAAAAGTACCTAGGCGAAAAGATTTTACATGAGCATTTGTTTTTAAAAATTGATGAATTCCATTTTTTAGTTTTCCAGTTCCTTTACCATGAATAATTCTAACAGTTTCTAATTTTGCTAAAGAACAATCATCTAAAAATTTGTCAATAACAAAAGTTGCTTCTTCTACATTCATACCAATAACATTAATTTCTGGCTTTATATTCCTTGCTTTAGAAATACTTGTATGAGAAGAATTAGAATAAGAGATATTTTTGGAAGATTTAGAATTTTTGGTATTTTGCAAGTTATTGATTTTTATATTCATTTTCATACTTCCAATTTGTACTTGCACTTCATTATTTTTAGAAATATTTGATACAATGGTTCCGGTTTGATTTAAAGAAGGCACAAATACTTCTTTTCCAGGTTTAATTTCTTCTCGAGGAATGGAGTGTTGTTCATTAATATTATCAGAAGATAGAGGAGCAAGCTTTATATTTCCTATTTTTGTATTTAAAGAATTTCTCAAAGTATTTACTTCTTTAGAATTTGTAGCATTTGATAATCCTTTTATAATTTCATTAGCATCTTCTTTTGCTTCTAATAATATATTTCTAGCTTTTACTTTTGCTGTATTTATAATTTCTTTTTCTTGTCTTTCTTTTTCAATATTCTGTTTTTGCAATTTTTCCTTTAATAAAGAAATTTCTTGAGCATCTGCCTCTATTTTTTCTTTCTCTTTTTCAATAGATAATTGGTTATCATATATATTTTTTAGTAACTCTTCAAATTGCACATCATTTGAAGACATCAAACTTTTAGCTTTTTCAATAATAGAAGTGTCTAATCCTAACTTTTGACTGATTTCAAAGGCGTTACTTTTTCCGGGTACACCAATTAATAACTTATAAGTTGGAGATAATGTTTCTATATCAAATTCAACAGACGCATTTTCAAATCCAGCAGTTATTAATGCGTATTTCTTTAATTCTTGATAATGTGTTGTTGCAATTGTAAGTGTACCAAGGTTTTTAAAATAATCTAAAATTGAAATTGCTAAATTTGCACCTTCTACTGGATCAGTTCCAGAACCTAATTCATCCACTAAAATCAAAGAATTTTCATTGGCCTGTTTTGTAATCTCAACTATATTGGTCATGTGAGAAGAAAAGGTACTTAAAGAATCGGCAATACTTTGATCATCTCCAATATCGGCAAAAATGTTATCAAACACAAAAATGCTAGAATGTTCATCAGCCGGAATATTTAATCCACTGCAAGCCATACATGTAAGTAAGCCAACCGTTTTTAAAGTAACCGTTTTTCCACCAGTATTTGGACCAGTAATCAGTAGGCTTGTAAAATCTTTACCTAATTCGAGAGATATTGGAACTACTTTATTACTATCAATTAAAGGATGTCTTGCATTGATTAAATGAATTTCTTTTTTAGTATTAATTATCGGCGTAATTCCTGAAATTGCTTTTGAATATTTTGCTTTTGCAAAAATAAAATCTAAAGTGCGAATGATGTCTACATCTCTTTGCAATTCTTCTATATATGGGTAGAAAAGGGAAGTCAACTGTTGCAAGATTTTTTCGATTTCCACTTCTTCTTCTAATTTTAATTGATTAATTTCATTATTCAGCTCAAAAATAGAAATAGGTTCAATAAATAATGTAGAACCAGCATTTGATACATCATGTACAAAGCCTTTTACTTGACTTCTATATTCTTCTTTTATAGGAATAACAAATCGACCATTTCTAATAGTAATTACATTTTCCTGAATATATTTTGAAAAACTAGAAGAATGAATCATGTCATTTAACTTAGAACGTATATCTTGTTCTAGATTTCGGATTTTCCTGCGAATCCTTTGCAATTCTGGAGAAGCCTTATCATCAAGTGTATTCTCATCAATAATAGAAGAGGTAATCTTGTTAATAACGCCTTCATTAGAATACAAATTAGAAAAATGTGCTTCTAAAATTGGAAAGTCATTGGCATTAATATAATCTTTAGCAAAATAGTTTTTTAAATCTTTTGCACAGACAAAAATTGTATTCAAATCTAATAATCCTTTTAATGTTAAAGTCTGAGAACTTTCCAATCGAAGAATATAATTGTGAATATCACAAATATTATAAAAAGAAGGAAGGGAATTTCTAAAAACTAAATTCACAGCTTCTTCTGTTTCAGCTAATTTTTGTTTCACAATGTTTGCGTCATGATATATGGTTAGTTGCATAGCAAGTTCTTTTCCTAAATCGGTAGAACAATACTTGCTTAAATTTTCTAATACTTTATTAAATTCTAGTTTGTCTAAATAGTGTGTATTCATATTTGAAAAATCCTTTCTTTTTGATGTATTTAACTATATATCATTATACAAAGATTATGAGGGATAGTCAATGATTAGTAGACTGTTACTACGAAACCTACTGAAAAGATAATATATAGCTTTCTAGCTTTTTAGTTATGTGTCGGAATAAACAAAAAAGAAGAAGCTAGTTTTCTTCTTCTTTATCTTTTTTTTCTTTAGGTATAACAATATTTTTAGGCTTTTTGTCATCTGTATTTTGTGGCTTTATTGGGCTAATATGTTCATGTACAGGAGAAATATCTAAATCATTTTCATTGCCTGATACAATCTCTATTTTTTTATCCTCGCTCATAGGATTACCCCCTTAATATTTTTTTTAATCTTAGCATATATGTGAAAAAAGTGCAAGATAAAATTGACAATTTATGAGACAAATGGGGCCAGGTTGGATTTTGTAGCAAAAATCCAACCTGGCCATGAGCTTGTCAAGTCAAAACTGGTGTGTGAATCTTTTTAAAAATATGAAAGTTATACATAAAAAATAAAAATGACAGAACATATTGACTTAATTTTAAAAAATAGATACAATAACGTAAGAAAAATAAAAGGGGGATAAGGTAAAAATGAAAAGTACAAAAGAGTGCAAAGGTATAGCTTTGATATGGCTAGTATTATTAATTGTAGCTGTAATAGCAATTTTAAGTGTTGGAGTATATTTTTTAGTAAGAAATATAAACAATGGAAATACTGATAGTAGTTCTATAAGTCTAGAAGGGCAAGATCAAGGAAAAAGTAATAATGTAGAATCAAGTAAAAAAGTAAGAAAGGTTTGTGTAGCAGAGGATGCATCATTTTTGATAACAGAGGAAAATGAATTATATGCAACAGGAGAATTTTTACAAGATTCACTAAAAACTAAAGATGTAGATTATACCAAATTTACAAAAATAGCAGAAGATGTAAAAGATTTATGGGTAGATTATGATGATCCAATCTTTATGGATTTTAACAATACATTATATTCAATAGGAGCTTATATAACCGATAAAAGCAACCAAGTAGAGAATGAATATTATGATAAAATTTATAAGGTTATAGATAATGTAAGAGAAGTAAATGTTTCAGAGTTAGCTATTACTATCATAACAGAAAGTAATGAACTTTATACAGTGGGAGTAATTAACTCAAATATTGCAGCTGAAAATTCTTATCATATGCAAAAAATTATGGACAATGCAAAAACAGCATATTGTAGCGGACTTGCAATTGGAGTAGTTGATTTGAATGATGATTTATATGTATGGAATGGAGATGGATTAAATGACAGCTATATATCTGAACAACCAGAAAAAGTTTTTAGTAATGTAAAATCTGTAAAAATATCATATAGAGTAAATTCTGGTCATAATGATATTTTTATATTTACAAATGATGATGAATTGTATGCATATGGTGAAAATCATGCTGAGCAATTTGGAATATCAAGTCGTGAGCAAGTAATTGAACAACCAGTGAAAATAAAAAATGATGTTAAAGAAATTTTTCCAGCAACAATGTACACGATAATTTTAACAAATGATGATGCAGCATATGGAACATATATGATTGGAGAAGGTAGTGATACAACTAGTGATGAAGCTCCAAATATTGTTAAAATATCAGATGATGTTGTACAAGCACTTACAGATTTAGACGTGTGTTATATAGTAACAAAGGATGGGGGATTGTATCAAGTAGGCGATGATGAAACTTATATTGGTTCTGAAAAAATGAAATCTCCAACAAAGATATATGATAATGTAAAACAAATTAGCGGGTCTTCTTATAGAATGCTTATTTTAACATCAGATGGGGAAGTTTATGCTAAAGGTAATAATAAAGATGGTATCTTAGGAGTAGGTAATACAGAAGAAGTTACTGAATTTACTAAGGTTGAATTTTAAATGATACTAATATGCATTGCCTACAATTAAGGAGAAAAATATTGTACTAAATTTCTACGAAGTAGCAACGGGATAAATGTTGAGAAAATCCTATGGAAACCTTGACATATCAACATATTTTTGACATAATATACAATGAATTTTAGTAGAGAAAAGTAGGGAGACAAATGGAAATAGAAAAAACAAAAGCAATTATAGAAGCCATATTATTTTCAGCAGGAAGAGTTGTAAAGCCTAATGAATTAATACTAGTTTTAGAAAAAAATGAAGAGGAAATCAGTACAATTATAAAAAGTATGCAAGAAGAATACAAAGCAAATAATAGAGGAATAGAAATTATCCAAGTAGAAGATGGCTATCAATTAGCAACCAAAAAAGATTTATATGAGTACATATATCCAATTTTAGATAAACGAACAAAACCAAATTTATCAACCGCAGCATTAGAAACCTTATCAATTATTGCATATAATCCTAGAATAACAAGAGCAGAAATTGAAGCAATAAGAGGGGTATCAGCTGATGCTTGTGTATATAAATTACTAGAATATGGATTAGTAGAAGAGGCAGGAAAAACAGATTTGCCTGGTAAGCCAATGGCATATAAAACAACAGATGAATTTTTAAAAATGTTTGGATATACTTCATTAAAAGATTTGCCAGAATTACCAAAATATAAATTAGATAGCAATCAACAGATAGTTATTGATGAATTAGTTGAAAACGAAACTATTGAAAATGAAGAAACCAAAGATGAAAACATAGAAACAAAATTTTAATAATTGAATTATATCATAGAAATCACATAAAGTAAACATAAAGAGAAAAAGCCATGTATTGCTTTTTCTCTTTATAAGAAATTATTAGAGATTTTATAAATTTTATTAAAATTCACAATTTTTAGGTGTTCTAGGGAAAGGAATTACATCACGAATATTTTGCATGCCAGTTAAGTACATAATGGCTCTTTCAAAGCCTAGACCGAAACCAGCATGGTCACAACTACCATATTTTCTTAAGTCTAAATACCAGTTATAGCTTTCAATATCCATATTTAATTCTTTCATTCTTGCTAATAGTTTATCATAGTTTTCTTCTCTTTGACTACCACCAATGATTTCACCAATTCCAGGAGCCAAAAGGTCAGCTGCGGCAACAGTTTTTCCATCTGGATTTTGTTTCATATAAAAGGCTTTAATTTCTATTGGATAATCTGTTACAAAAACAGGTTTTTTAAATACTTGCTCACAAAGATATCTTTCATGTTCTGTTTGTAAATCAACACCCCAAGATACTTTAAATTCAAATTTGTCATTTGCTTTTTCTAATTCTTTGATAGCATCAGTATAGGAAATTCTAGCAAAGTCAGAATGAATAACATTATTCAATCTTTCTAATAAACCTTTGTCTACAAAATTATTAAAGAATTCCATTTCTTCTTTACAATTTTCTAACACATATGAAAATGTATATTTAAGCATATCTTCGGCTAAATCCATGTCATCATTTAGGTCTGCAAAGCAAATTTCAGGTTCAATCATCCAAAACTCTGCTGCGTGTTTTACAGTATTTGAGTTTTCAGCTCTAAATGTTGGACCAAAAGTATACACATTTCTAAAAGCAGTTGCATAAGTTTCTACATTTAGTTGACCACTTACGGTTAAATGTGCAGGTTTTCCGAAAAAGTCTTTTGAATAATCAACTTGTCCATCTTCTGTCTTTGGAACATTGGTAAGATCGAAAGAATTGACATTAAACATTTCTCCTGCACCTTCGGCGTCGCTAGATGTAAGAATAGGGGTATGAACATATACAAATCCTCTTTCTTGGAAAAATTTGTGGATAGCATATGCGAAAACACTTCTTACTCTAAATACAGCATTAAATGTATTAGTTCTTGGACGAAGATGTGAAATCGTTCTTAAATATTCAAAAGAATGTCTTTTCTTTTGAAGTGGATATTCTAAATCACACAAATTTAAAATTTCTATGTTGCTTGCTTGGATTTCAAAAGGTTGTTTTGCATTTTCAGTAATGACAAAAGTACCAGTTACTTTTATAGAAGAACTGATAGATAATTTTGCTATTTCAGCAAAGTTTTCTAATTTGTCACTAAATACAATTTGTACATTTTTGAAAAATGAACCATCATTTAGTTCGATAAATCCAAATGTTTTAGAATCACGAATGGTTCTTACCCAACCTTCTAATGTAATTTCTTTATCTTTATATTCGTTTGTATTTCTGTATAAATCTTTTATGACTAATTTTTTCATAAATATGAAACCTCCAATCAGAATATGTTTTTATGTATTTTTACTTTTAATAAAACTAACAAATGTAATTATACCCCAAAATGATTAGAAATACAAGTCCAATTGGGGACGTTTCTTTTTGATGATTTGGGGACGGAGAAAAAATCATCATTATTTAAGTGAAGCTATATAAAAAATATTTCAAAACTAAAAAATGATGATTTTTTCTCCGTCCCCAAATCATCATCAAATTGGAAATTTCTTCTTTTTCAAAATTTAATAAAATTATCAAAAAGAGACATACTAATATTACAAAATAAAAAAGGAGGAATTAAAAAAATGAAAAAAATATTAAATACATTACTTATTTTATCAATTCTATTTGCTTTTATACTACTTTTTAACACAAATACTGTACAAGCAGTAGCATTAGATGATATAGAAATTTCAACCAATAAAGATACGGTAAATCCAGGAGATACGATAACGCTTACCATAACTTTTGGAAAACCTTTAGGAGCATATACTTTTGATATTGCCTATGACAATAACTTATTAGAATATGTAGAAACAGATGGTGGAACACCAAATGATAATGGAACAAGGGTTAGAGTTGTTTTTTATGATTCAACAGGTGGAACTAGTCCAAGGGAAAGCATGAGCATTACTTTTAGAGCGAAAGAAGGGATTATAACATCTAATCCAACAGATTTAGCAGTTACAGCAGAAGGGTTATCAAATCCAGATGCCAGTGAGAGTTATGATGATATAACAACTGCTTTGGAAAAAAATATTGTAGTAGAACCAAGATATGAAGATTATACATTTGATTTATCTTATACAGATTTACCAATTGAAAACGTTGAAAAAGAAATGGTACTTTCTTTAACTTCAAGTATGGGAAGAAATTATGACCATGCTAGAATTATAGCAGA
>CALXAE010000019.1 GCA_944386205.1 uncultured Clostridia bacterium | reverse complement strand
ATTTCAAAGTCTTCTCCAGCACCGCCTTCTGGTTCTTTGATAATTTTATCAATTACACCAAATGCTTTTAAATCTTTTGCAGTTGCCTTCATATCTTCTGCTGCTTCCTTTGCTTTGCTAGAGTCTTTGTATAAAATGCTGGCAAATCCTTCTGGAGATAATATTGAATAAATCGCATTTTCTAACATAACAATCCTATCTCCAACAGCAATCGCCAATGCTCCACCACTAGAACCTTCACCAATAACTATACAGATTATTGGCACTTCTAATTGTGACATCTCTAATAAATTTCTAGCAATGGCTTCTCCTTGTCCTCTTTCTTCTGCACCCATTCCAGGATATGCCCCTGGTGTATCAATAAAGGTAATAATTGGTCTGTTAAACTTTTCAGCTTGCTTCATTAATCTTAATGCTTTTCGGTATCCTTCTGGATTAGGCATACCAAAGTTTCTTTCCATATTTTCTTTTGCTTTTTTACCTTTTTGTTCTCCAATAACGGTCACTGGCAAACCTTCAAAAGTTGCAATTCCACCAACAATTGCTTTATCATCTCCAAAATTCCTATCTCCATGTAATTCAATAAAATCGTCAAATAATTCATTGATATAATCTAATGCTTTAGGTCTATCTATTTTTCTCGCAAGCATGACTCTATCCCATGCAGTTATTTTCGCCATGTTTTTTCCTCCTTTTCGACATTTTACGTCATTTTTGGTACAATCGGGGCTACGTCCCCAATTGTCTCATTTTTATTTGTGTAATCTGATCAATTTTGCAATTGTTGATTTCATATCTTTTCGTTCTACTATTTTGTCTATAAATCCATGTTCTAATAAAAATTCTGAACTCTGAAATCCTTCTGGTAATTTTTGTTTAATAGTTTGTTCTATAACCCTTGGTCCTGCAAATCCAATTAAGGCTTGTGGTTCTGCTAAAATAATATCTCCCAAACTTGCAAAACTTGCTGTTACACCACCTGTTGTTGGGTCTGTTAATACAGAGATGTATAATTGTCCTGCTTTATTTAATTTTGCAAGGGCACTTGATGTTTTTGCCATTTGCATTAATGATATGATACCTTCTTGCATTCTAGCTCCACCTGATACGCAAAATATAACTAATGGTAGTTTTTTCTTGGTAGCTGTTTCAATAGCTAGTGTAATTTTTTCTCCTACTGCTGAGCCCATACTTCCCATTAAAAAGTTTCCATCCATAACTGCAAGAACTGCTTTTTCTCCTTCGATTTCACATATACCACATTTAACAGCTTCATCTATTTTTGTTTTTTCCTTTAACATTTCTACTTTTTTCATATAGCCTTTAAAGTTTAATGGGTCTTTTGTTACAATGTTTTCACCAATTTCTTTGAAAGTTCCTTCATCTGCAATTTGTTTAATTCTTCTTCTTGATGATAATCTAAAATGTTTACCACAATTTGGGCATACACTTAAATTTTGATGTAAATCATCTTTGTATATAATTTCTTTACATTTATCACATTTTACCCATTTTCCAATCATCATGTCTGAAGCTTTTTCATTTTTTACACGCTTTTCTTCTTTTTCGTTTACTTTTTTTACTTTGTCAATTACCAAGGTTTACTCCTCCTTTTGGAAATTTTTAGATCTGTCCCTTTTGTCTCATTTTGAACCAGTTTGACACGTCCCTAACGTTCCATTTCTTTTTGAATAAATGATGTGTCATAGTTGTTTGCTTTAAAGTTTTCATTTTCTAATATTTTTAATAAAAAGTCTATATTTGTTGTAATTCCTTCTACAACAAATTCTGCTACTGCACTTTTCATTTTTGCAATTGATTCTTCTCTTGTTTTTCCATGAACAATTAGTTTTGCAAGCATTGAGTCATATGTAGGTGGTACAGTATATCCACTATATATTGCAGTATCTACTCTTACACCATTCCCCCCTGGGACATGTAATCCTGTTATAGTTCCTGGACATGGCATAAAGTTTTTGTCTGGATTTTCTGCATTAATTCTTACTTCCATTGAATGTCCTTCAAATTTGATATCTTCTTGCTTATATTGTAGTTCTTCTCCACTGGCAATTTTAATTTGTTCTTTTATAATGTCTACACCTGTTACCATTTCTGTTATTGGATGTTCTACTTGTATTCTTGTATTCATTTCCATGAAATAGAAGTCTTTATTTTTATCTACTAAAAATTCAATGGTTCCTGCATTAGAATATCCAATTTCTTTTACAGCTTTTACGGCTACTTCTCCCATTTTCTTTCTTGTTTTTTCATCTAAAATTCCACTTGGTGTTTCTTCTAATACTTTTTGATTTCTTCTTTGTACAGAACAATCTCTTTCTCCTAAATGTATGCAGTTTCCATGTTCATCTGCTAATATTTGAATTTCTACATGTCTTGGATGTTCTACAAATTTTTCTAAGTATAAACTGTCATCATTAAATGATACTTTTGCTTCTTGTTTAACAATATCATATTCTTTTTCTAACTCTTCTTTAGAATATGCTATCCTAATGCCTCTTCCGCCACCGCCTGCTGATGCTTTTAACATAACAGGATATTTAATTTGTTCTGCTAAGTTCATAGCTTGTTCCTTAGAATAAATTAATCCGTCTGATCCAGGAACTACTGGAACACCTGCTCTTTTCATGGTTTCTTTTGCTTTTGATTTATTACCCAATAATTCTATTAATTTATAATCTGGTCCAATAAATTTAATCCCTGTTTCTTGACAGATTTTCGCAAAGTTTGGATTTTCAGACAAAAATCCGAATCCTGGATGAATGCTGTCTGCTCCTGTTAAACAAGCAGCTTCTAATATAGCTTTTACATTTAAGTAACTTTTATTAGATGGTGCTGGTCCTACACAAATAGCTTCATCTGCTAATTGTACATGTAATGCATTTTTATCTGCTTCTGAATAAATAGCAACTGTTCTAATTCCCATTTCTCTACAAGCTCTTATAATTCTTACTGCAATTTCTCCTCTATTTGCAATTAATACTTTTTTTAACATTTCTTTTCCTCCTATCTAGCTTCATTAACATTTGCTATTAGGAAATGCCGTTTCCTAGAATTTAAAAAGACAGCTCTATTTACTGTCTTTTATATTGTCAATATTATATATAATTTTTCTATTTTTTTCAAGCTAGGATAAGTGGTCAGATTATTCTATCTCCTCCACATATATCTCATCATTTACTGCCACAACTGTATATTTATAAATATTTTTTAAGTCTTTTATTTCTTCAAAATCTCCATATTCCTCTATTTGCTTTCTTGCTTCTTCTTGTTTTTCTTGTAACTTTCCAGCATCTTCCTTCTTTAAATATTTGAATTCTATCATTACGCCTTTATATCCTTTGCTTTGGTCTTTTGGTATTAACAGAATATCTGGATATTTTCTTTGTACTTCCATTTCTGATTTTAGTCTAAATATTTTTAAGTTCATGGCTATACAGAAAAAGATTAATTTTACATATTTTTCATCAAATCTTTGGTAATCTCTGTTGGATAAATTTTTCAAATATTTTTCTAACATTTCTACAATTTTATCTATTTTTCCTTCTAACGCAATCTCTCTTGCTATTTCTGTATAATTGTCATTTATGTCTATATCAATCTCTTCTTTTAGTATTTTTAGAAAATAGTCTGAATATATTTCTTTCATTACATTGTTTGGAATGTTTAACTTTGGATACCCTACTTCTTCTCCTTCTATGGTTAAATAGCCCAAATAATATAGCATTGATATTAAATCCATTTCTGTAAATTCCATAGCTGGGTTAAATTTTTGTCTTATCTCACTTACAATTCCTTCTCCTGACACTGTCTTTTCGATTACGTTTTCTCTTTCTTCCCCCTTACATAAATCTAACATCTTTCCTAATTTTGTATAATCACTTGCTATATTGACATCTATTAATTGGTCTGGTATTTCTTGAAATCTTACATAATTATTTAAGAAATATAAACACATATTTGAATTATATATCTTTTCTTTTCCATGTAAAGAAAATCTATATCCATCATAGTTTTCTCTCATTATTGGCAATAATTCTTTTTGTTTTTCCTCTCCTATGTTTTGTTTTATCATTAATTCCTTTAACTCTTGCTCTGTAAATCCCATCATTTCATTAAATTCTCTATCTTGCGTTTTATCTGAACTGATATTAAATCCTGATGTTAAACTATCTAATGTGATTGGTGCTACACCTGTTATAAATATTCTATCTACTACACTTTCTGTTCCTTTTTTCAATATTTCATACCATTTTCTTACTTTTCCATTTTTTGATACCAAGTTTTTAAATTGATTTGTATTAAATCCTAATAATTCATTTGCAAAGTGGTCATATTCATCTATGATTACATAGATCTTTTCTCCTGCTTTTTGTAACTTAAAAGCCTCTATTAAAGCATTTAATAATCCTTCTGCTGTTAATTCTGGATTTGTATAAAAATCTAAAGAATATTTTTTTGCAAATCCATCTATTGATATCGCAACGCTTTCTTTAAATCCATTTATTGTTGTTTCTTCATTTGTTGTATCTATTCCTGAAAAATTAAATTTTAATATATGATAACTGTTTCTCAGTTTTGTTGGATTTTTTCCTATATATGTATCTCCATATAACTTTTCAAATTTATCTGATTTTTTGAAATCATAATAGTTCTCTAATGTACTTGTAAATAGTGTCTTGCCAAATTTCCTTGGACGTAAAAATAGAATTCTTTTTTCTGCTAAATCTTCTAATTTTTCTATATACATCGTTTTATCTACATAATAATATCCATCTTCTACTAATTCTTCGTAATTACTAATTCCATATGGCAATTTTTTCACTTTATACCACTTCCTTTTTATTTTTTACGTTTCTATTTTACTATATTGAAATAAAAATAGCAAGGAAATTTCTTGCTATTTTGTCCTCATAAAACTTTTACAAATTCGCATATAATTTTATTATCTTTTCTGTAAAAATTAATATCATATGTGTTTTCTTCTCTTTTATATGTTTTACTATACAATCTTTCTTCATTATAGATACTTTCTTCTACTGGTCTTTCAAAGCTTTCTGTGCTTTCTCCATATAGTTGCTCTGTTTCTTGATATGTTTCATCTATTCCCATATACATTTTACAAACTTCTTCAAATGTTTGGATAATTCCACTTACTTGTGTGTTTTTATCCCCATATTTACTTAGTGTGTATTCTGTTTTGTATATGTTTAGATTTTGTGTTTCTCTTGCATAAATCAGTTTTCCTTCTATTTCTCCTGCTTGTACATTTGCTTTTACTTCAAATTTGTTTCTTCCTATGATATATTTTGATGATATTTCTTCATCTGTTTTTTCTATTTCGTATGATAACCTTTCTATGTCTTCTATGTTGATGACTTCTGACAATTCTATAGTTTGTAATGTTTCTGCGTTTTCTGTTTCTTTATTATTATTTGATATTGCAATTATTATGATGATAAGCAATAGTAGTATCACTGCTATGCTTATCCCTATTATGATTTTTTTCTTTTTTTCTATCATATATCTGTATCAAAACTACTTAAATCTAATTCTGTTACATTACTACAAGCATTAAACATACTTCCCATATTTGTTACATTACTTGTATTAAAATTGTCTACATTTAACTCTGTTAAACTATTACACCTATGGAACATATAACTCATATTAGTTACTTTACTTGTATTAAAATTGTTTACATTTAATTCTGTTAAATTATTACATCCTCGAAACATATTGCTCATACTTGTTACATTACTCGTATTAAAGTTACTTACATCCAGTTTTGTTAAACTACTACAATTTTGAAACATCCCATCCATAATTGACACACTATTAGTTTTTAGCTGGTCTATTTTTAAATTCTGTAACTTAGAGCAGTCTTTAAACATATTAAGCATATTATAAACCTTACTAGTATCAAAATTGCTTAAATCTAGATTTATCAAACTACTGCATTGACCAAACATATTTCCCATTGCAATTACATTTGATGTATCCCATTCACTTAAATCTAAAGCTATAAGATTTGAACAACCTTGGAATGTCCCATAAGAAGCAAAATTGGTTCCTTCTATCCCCATCATTGTCACACTACTTGTATCCCAGTTGCTTACTTCTAATGTTTTTAAATTTGTACAACCTTGGAATGTTGCATACAAAGTAGTTACGTTACTTGTATTCCAACTATTTAAATCTAATATTTATTTTCAAGTGTTCCTACACTTTTATCTATATTCTTTATATTCTATTCTTTTAAAGTTTTTGTTAGAGGATACTTATTTTTTACTCTCATTTTGCTTTTGGGATACTAGGATTTTTTCACTATGACTACGCAAAAGCGTTTAGTACTATTGTTATGACTAATGCTAGTAAAGTAATTCCTTTCTGGGATTTTACTTTTTTTTCTATTTGTTGCTTTACTACATTTTGAATTTGTTTTTTCACTTTTGTTCCTATCATTCTTTTACCTCTTTTCTTTCATTTTCCTTTGTTTTTGTTTATTTTGTAGCTTTTTATCACTTTGGATTTTTTCTTTCAGTCAAATACTTAACGAAATTTTTTTGTAAACATTTGCATTTTTGAGTTTTAAATAAAATATCAATATTTACTCTTACTTTGACTAAAATCAACAGTTCTATGTATAATAATAAAATGAGCCTTAGATTTATATAAAAATCTAAAGCTATCTTTTTTCTTTACTTATTTTATCTCCTCTACATATATCTCATCATTTACCGCCACAACTGTATATTTATAAATATTTTTTATGTCTTTTATTTCTTCAAATTCTCCATATTCTTTTATTTGCTTTTCGGCTTCTTCTTGTTTTTCTTGTAGCTTTCCTGCTTCTTTCTTCTTTAAGTATTTAAATTCTATCATTACCCCTTTATATCCCTTGCTTTGGTCTTTTGGTATTAACAGAATATCTGGATATTTTCTTTGTACTTCCATTTCTGATTTTAATCTAAATATTTTTAAGTTCATGGCTATGCAGAAAAAGATTAATTTTACATATTTTTCATCGAATCTTTGGTAGTCTCTGTTAGATAAATTTTTCAAGTACTTTCCTAACATTCCTACAATTTTATCTATTTTTCCTTCCAACGCGATTTCTCTTGCTATTTCCGTATAATTATCATTTATGTCTATATCAATTTCTTCTCTTAGTATTTTTAGAAAATAATCTGAATATATTTCTTTCATTACATTGTTTGGAATATTTAATTTTGGATAGCCTACTTCTTCCCCTTCTATTGTTAAATATCCTAAGTAATATAACATTGATATTAAATCCATTTCTGTAAATTCCATAGCTGGGTTAAATTTTTGTCTTATCTCACTTACAATTCCTTCTCCTGACACTGTCTTTTCGATTACGTTTTCTCTTTCTTCTCCTTTGCATAAATCTAGCATTTTTCCTAATTTTGTATAATCACTTGCTATATTCATATCAATTAATTGGTCTGGTATTTCTTGAAATCTTGCATAATTATTTAAGAAATATAAACACATATTAGAGTTATATATTTTTTCTTTTCCATGTAATGAAAATCTATATCCATCATAATTTTCTTTCATTATTGGTAATAATTCTTCTTGTTTTTCGTCTTCTATATTTTGTTCTTTCATCAATGTTCTTAGTTCTTGTTCTGTAAATCCCATCATTTCATTAAATTCTCTATCTTGCGTTATATCTGTACTGATATTAAATCCTGATGTTAAACTATCTAATGTGATTGGTGCTACACCTGTTATAAATATTCTGTCTACTACACTTTCTGTTCCTTTTTTTAATATCTCATACCATTTTCTTACTTTTCCATTTTTTGACACTAAATTTTTAAATTGATTTGTATTAAATCCTAATAGTTCATTCGCAAAATGGTCATATTCATCTATGATTACATAGATCTTTTCTCCTGCTTTTTGTATTCCAAATGCTTTTATTAAATTATCTAATATATTTTCTGCCTCATCATCTATATTGATATAAAAATCTAGTCCATACTTTTTTACAAATACTTCAATAGATGAGGCCACTTCTTTTTTGAAACCTTTCATTGTTGTTTCTTCATCTGAAGTATCTATTCCTGAAAAATTAAATTTTAATATATGATAACTGTTTCTCTGTTTTGTTGGATTTTTTCCTATATATGTATTTCCATATAACTTTTCAAATTTATCTGCTTTTTTGAAATCGTAATAGTTTTCTAATGTACTTGTAAATAACGTTTTTCCAAATTTTCTTGGACGTAAAAACAGAATTCTTTTTTCTGCTAAATCTTCTAATTTTTCTATATACATCGTTTTATCTACATAATAATATCCATCTTCTACTAATTCTTCGTAATTACTAATTCCATATGGCAATTTTTTCACTTTATACCACTTCCTTTTTATTTTTTACGTTTCTATTTTACTATATTGAAATAAAAATAGCAAGGAAATTTCTTGCTATTTTGTCCTCATAAAACTTTTACAAATTCGCATATAATTTTATTATCTTTTCTGTAAAAATTAATATCATATGTGTTTTCTTCGCTTTTATATATTTTACTATACAATCTTTCTTCATAATAGATACTTTCTTCTATTGGTCTCTCAAAACTTTCTGTGCTTTCTCCATATAGTTGTTCTGTTTCTGTATATGTTCCATCTATTCCCATATAGCTTTTACAAGCTTCCTCAAATGTTTGGATAATTCCACTTACTTGTATATTTTGGTCTCCATATTTATTTAGTGTATATTCTACTTTATATATGTTTAGATTTTGAGTTCCTCTTGCATAAATTATCTTTCCCTCTGTTTTCCCTAATTGTACATTTGCTTTTACTTCATACGTATTTCTTCCTGTTATATATTTTGATGAAATTTCTTCGTTTGTTTTTTCCGTTTCATATGATAAGTTTTCTATATCTTCTATGTTGATGATTTCTGATAATTCTATAGTTTGTAATGTTTCTGAATTCTCTGTCTCTTTATTATTATTTGATATTGCAATTATTAGAATTACAAGTAATAGCAGTATTACTGCTATGCTTGCTCCTATTATTATTTTTTTCTTTTTATTATCCATTTATCTTCTCCTTGTATAAAATATAAAAATTATTTTATTGATGTATGTTTGTTAGATTTGGGAATTTTTCTTTTATCCAATTTTCTGTATCAATACTTGTCTTTATTTCTATTGTACTAGGCACCCCTGTAAACATTTCCCCCCAACTAGTTACATTTTGCATATTGAAATTACTTAAATCTAAATAGCTTAAACTATTACATCTTTGAAACATATAGTGCATGCTTGTAACATTATCCGTATAGAAAGTTTCTCCAAAATTAATTTCTTTTAAATTCATACAAGCTTGAAACATCCATGACATATCATTAACATTTGTCGTATTAAAACCACTTAAATTTATACTTTCCAAAGAATGACATTCAGCAAACATAAATGTCATATTTGTAACTTTCTGTGCATTAAAATTACTCAAATCTAAAGTTTTCAAATTGTTACAATAGTAAAACATATAGCCCATATTTGTTACATTGCCAGTATTAAAATTACTTACATCTAAACTTGTGAGTTTTGTACTTTGACTAAACATTGAATACATATCTGTTACATTACTCGTATCAAAGTTACTTACATCTAATTCTATCACATTACTACATCTACTAAACATACTGCGCATATATGTTACATTACTTGTATTAAAATTACTTAAATCTAATTCTGTCACATTACTACAACTATCAAACATATAACTCATACTTGTTACATTGTCTGTATTAAAATTGCTTAAATCTATTGATACTAAATTTGAACAACCAGCAAACATACTTTCCATGTTTGTTACATTACTTGTATCAAAGCTACTTACTTCTAGTTCCGTTAATCCTTTACATCCATTAAACATAGAGCTCATATTGGTTACTAGCCCTGTTTCTAAGTTTTCTAGTCCTGTTATCGTTACTTCTTGATTTTCTACTCCATAACCTATATTGGCAAATAAGTGACTTGAATTACTATTTGCAACTACTCCTCCGTCTCCCGCAATTGTTACTTCATAATATCCATCATTATCACTATCTTCATACCATGCTAAATACATTCCATTTTGACTTTGTGAAACATCCCATGTATTTTCATCACTTATGCTATGTCCTGCTAATGATGTTGTAATATTTATACTTTCTATTAATCCTCTTTCTATCTCTTTTACCGATTCCTTTTCTTGATTTTTGCTTCCTAAAAATCCTGATGTTGATTGATTTTCTCTATCAGTTGACACTAAGGTTGTATGATCTCTTATGGTATATGGTCCAAAACATACTTCTCTTTCAATTTCTCCTACTACAACTCTTACCCATAAATAGTAATCTCCTCCTACTGTATCACTACTAAATACAGTTGTTGTTCTAATTCTTCCATTACCTATTAGTGTTGCTTCTAAAAATTCTGTATCTTCTGGTGCGTTTTCTTTATCTTGATTCCATGCATATACTAATGAATATTCTGCTCCTTCGATTTCAATTGGTGTTTTTACTGTTAAGTCTACTTGTTGTATTAATTCTGGTGTTGTATTGCTTTCTGGATTTGCTATAATATCTGCTTGTGTGATTAACTCATCTTCTTTTCCTAGATATTCTACATCTCCATCAATGCTTACTTTATATATTCTTCCACTATCTACAAATTTAACAAAATATCCACCTTCTTCTGTATCTGCAGTTACTATTGTTTTTCCTTCTCCCGTAATTTTATCTAATTCATCTTGCAATTCATTTCTTACAATATTTCCTCTTTTATTATTTCCCATTGCTTGTACTGTTGCTTGTTCTACTATTTCTCTTTCACTGTCAATTTCTGTTCTTTCTTTTGCATTTAATGCATTTTGGATTATTCCATTTTCTGATGTTATAGATGATATAGTTATTCCTGCTAAGATTAATAAAACAATTATGGTTATCACTAATGCTAGCAATGTAATTCCTTTTTGTGTTTGTGGTTTAACTCTTGATGATTTTTGTAAGTTTTTCTGTATATTTTTGTATGTTTCTTTTGTTTGTTTTTCCATTTCGGTTATTCTCATCTTTTTACCTCTTTTCTTTTATTTTCCTTTGTTTTGCTTATTTTGTAGTTTTTTATCATGTAATTTTTTTCTTTAAGTCAGGAACTTAAGGAAAAAGCAAAAAGTAGAAAGCGCTTGCTATTACTATATAAGCAAACATTTTCTACTTTTTTGTTTTTTTGCTTTTCTTATTATCTCTTTTTTATTTTTGTCTCTCTTTTCTATTGACTTTCTAATAGTTTATTGATATTATGTATTTAGTTTTTTATCGTTAAGTTCCTGACTTAACGAAATTTTTTACATTATAGAAAATTGCATTTCCTATAATGTAAAAAACATAATTGCACACAAATTTTGACTTCCGTAAAATTTGGCGCCGAACAATGACGCGGGCTTTGAAATGTTATGAACAGAAAAGATGTTTAAGAAAGTCCGCTATTGTTCTTTTGTCGAAATATGTATATTTTCTATTTCAGCACTAAATTCTCTTGAAATAATATTTTGTATTTGAGCCACCTGTTCTTGTGTTAATTCACCTGCTCCAATAATCACACTGATGCTATCCCCATTTACAAAAATAATATTATTGCTAAAACCTTTTGTGCTAATCAAATTTTCAGAAATCATTATGCTATTTTTTGTATCATTTATTTTTTTAATTTCTTCTGTGGCACTTTGTTTTTGTGTTTCAAGTGCATTACTACTATTTACTATATTTTCATAGCTTTCAATCATTTGAGAATACATGGTATCTCTTTCCAATTTTGATTTTGTAAAATATTCATCACTTGTTACTGTTGCAGTTGTTGCTGTTGCTTCGCTATTTCCTGTTGTATTTGTAGTATCTGTCATATTGGTATTTTCATTTTCTGTAGTATTTGTTTCTGTGCTTTCTGTATTTGTTGTATTTTCCACTAAATTTTCTGTCGTCTCATTTTCAGCCACTGCCTCACTACTTACTAAAGTAGCATCTCCAATATTGGCAATTTGCATGTCATCATTTGCTTCTATTTCCATAGCTGTTTGTGCAGATACTTGTTCTGCTGTATTGGTTGTATAATTCAAATATCCAGCAGTTACTAACATTAGAGCAATGACATAAACAATAACTTGATTTTTCTTTAATAAACCTTTCAATTTCATATACTTTATCTCCTTTCGATTCTATTTTTGTCCAATTGGGGACGTTTCCTTTTGAGACATTTTTATGTAAAGTTCTATTGCTAATAAAAATAATAGAAACTTTACTTTTATATTTATATTTTCAAGGACAATAAACTTTACATAAAAATGTCTCAAAAGGAAACGTCCCCAATTGGACACTCAGTTCATTTCAAAAACCTGTATTTTATGTGTTGCCAAGCCTGTTACCGCTTCTACTGCTTGAATAATACTTGATTTTACTTCCGCACTACTTGCACCTTTGGCTGTAATGATTGCTCCTTCGATTTTTGGTTCTACTACTTTTTGTGTGATGGGGCTTTTTTCTCCGTCGTTTTCTTCATAAATAATTTCTTTTTGTGAATCTGTTTCTTCTATTGTTCTTGTTCCTCCTGATGTGTCTGTTTCTTGTGTATTGCTTGTTTTTGTATTTTCGTTATACATGGGAATGATTTCACTAGATTCTGCATAATTGATTAATACATCTACCTCTCCCACACCTTGAATTTTTGATAAAATCTCTTCTAGTTTGATTTCTAGTTCATTTGTGCTATTACTGGATGTTTCGACTGAAGTTGTATTTGTTGTTGCTAATTTTTTTGATGTATCATTTTGTGTTTCTTCACTATTACTACTATTTTTATCACCATTCCATATGATGTTGATAACAACTATTGTGATAATCAATATGACAACAAAAAAGATTAAGTTTTCTATTTTCTTTTTGTTGTTTTTATTTCCATCCTCTGGATTGATTAATCCTTTTAATTTATCTTTAAACATGTTTCCTCCACCCCATATTCTTCTGTTAAAAATTTTTTTATTTTTTGAATATCCTGATTGCTAATACTTTGTTTTTCTTGTTGCTCATTATTGCTATTATTTTCATTACTACTGTTGTGACTACTTTGTACGGTTGTATTGACAGGTTTGATTTTTTGTATTTCTTCTACCAATCTATTTTCAATCGTGTCTTCCTGTTGGCTATTTTCTTCTGTACTTTGTTCTTCTCCCTTTTCCACAGTTAATGTAATTTGCTCTATATAGCTTTCTTCGTTTTCGCTTGATAATGTTGCATATACATTACAAGTAACTACTTGATAGCCTAATTCTTCTACTTTTTTTGTTATATCTTTTTCTAATTCTTCTATATAAATTTCTTCTATGCGATTATCCATAGAAGTTTGCTCTCCACTCGTTTGGTTACTTGTGTAATTGGCATATTGTTCTAAGTCAAATGAACTTACATCTAATATGTTTTTATTATTTATAAATGGCGATATGATGCTAAAAATGATATACATACCAAATATCATTCTGACATATTTTTTTGTTTTGTTATTGGGTAATAGCATTTCTAATATGGATATTACAATAATGGCTAATCCTATATTTTTTGCCCAAGTACTTAAAAATTCAATCATAATCCCCCTACCTATACATCATTCCAGTGTTTGATATCTTAACGACCAGTGCTGTTCCAACAATTAGCATTACCGATATGGAGCATAAAATGGCTAAGAAAATTTTATATACATCTCCAATTTGGTCTAATAGACTGGTTATATTTTTGTTGGCTATTGGCTCACAGATAGCTGATAAAAGTTTATATGCAATGGTGAGTATTCCTAATTTGAGAATTGGTATAATGCAAATTCCTATAACCACAATTACACCAATTAAACCAATTGCATTTTTCAAAAGAATTCCAGCTCCCAAAACTGTATCTACTGCATCTCCTAGAATTTTTCCAACAACTGGTATTGCTGAACTTACAACTGCTTTTGTTGTTTTGGATGTGATCCCATCTACACTGCTAGAAAGCGTTCCTTCTAATGAAATTACACCAACAAAAATGGTTAAGATAATTCCAAAAAACCATACAACACCTGATTTTAAAAATTTAGATAGTTTATCTATTTGCACATTATCTGATATTTTAGATATAACAATTAAACTTGTAAAAATTAGTACAATTGGAATGATAACTGTTTGTATGATATTTCCTATAAAGTTAATCAGAAATAGAATAATCGGCTCTAATATTCCGCTTGTAGCAATACTTCCTGTATAAATCATTAGTGAGATTAATAATGGTATTAATATATTCATAAAACAAATTAAATTGTTACAAGTATCTTTTACCACTTGAACAATATCTGAAAAGTTCATCATGACAATGGTTACAATTAATATGTATTGTACATAATAGATAAGTTTTGAAATCGTGTCATTTTCTAAACTTCCACTAACAGATTTCAAGATACTATGAATAATCACAATCGCTAAGATACTTCCTAATACGGTTAAGCCATCTACTAATTCCCCTCCTAGCAAATTTAATATTTTTTGGAAAAATGTTTGATTATCTACTTCTCCTTTGATTGCACTGTTTAAAATTTCATTCATATCAATATCTTCAAAAAATTCGCCTGAATAGTTTTGAGCTTCTTCAATGAATTCACTAATTCCAAATTCTTCTTGTTGTTCTTCTAAGGTTTCTTCTGTATTTGCTTTTGTGATTGGTGCTGTTAGATTTAAAAGGAGAAAAATTATGATACCTATATATATAATTTTTTTCACTTTGACTCCTTGTCATATGTAAAATTTTTATTTATCTTAAATACTTTTTATGCTAATGTAGGCACTTCTAATAGAATGAATACATTCAATCTACCGTCTATGGCAACACTTGTAATATAATTTCTAGCAAGCTAGATATAATCGGAATTGACATAGATATAATAATGATTTTGCTTCCGAGTTCTATTTTAGTAGCAATTGCTCCCTCTCCAGAGTCTCGGCAAATACTTACAGCAAATTCTGAAAGAAATGCAATTCCTGTTATTTTAATTAATAATGATAAAAATTGACTATTTATATTGGCTTTTCCTGCAATTGATTGTATTAAATCGACAATCCCTGATAGCTGGTCTGTTAGTAATAATAATATAAGTGCTCCTGTTAATAAACTGATATATATGGCAAATTCTGGTTTATATTGTTTTAATAATATAATGATAATTAATGCAATCAAGCCAATTCCAACAATTCTAATAATTTCCATTGGCAATCCCTTCTTGGTGTCCATTTGGGGACGTTTCCTTTTGAGACATTTTTATGTAAAGTTTATTATCCTTAAAAATATAAATATAAAAGTAAAGTTTCTATTATTTTTATTAGCAATAGGACTTTACATAAAAATGTCTCAAAAGGAAACGTCCCCAAGTGGACACCCAAATGTCTCAAACAGAAACGTCCCCAATTGGACAAAAAATCTAAAGTCCAAATATGGTTCTTACTGTGTCGAACAAATCACTGATTTCTCGAATAACCATTGTTAGGACAATTACTAATCCTGCTAAAGTGGTCATCATTGCTTGGTCTTCTCTTCCTGCCCTTACCAAAACCTGATGCAATACTGCAACTAATATTCCGATTGCCGCTATTCTAAATAACAAATTGATATCCATATTTATATTCTCCCATCATAAAAAGTTTTATTTTTTGCATGCTGTATGCTAAATCAAAATAATAACAATTGCCAATCCAATTGTTGTTCCGAGTTTTCGATACAATTTTTCATTCTTATTTTTTTCTTCTACTGCTTCTGCAATCTGTTTTTCCAAAAATGTTTCTGTAATTTCGATTTGACTAATTTGTCCCTCCACATCAGTTTGTCCCAACATTTTGGAAAGCATTAGCAAGACATTTGTATCATCTTCTTTCAAATTGGTCTCACTTGTCTTTACTGCTTGCTCCCAAGCCGCTCCTGCACTGGTATGTTCCATATCTTGTCCGTGCATTTCTAAAGATATTTCCAATATTATCTTTTGCTTTATCTGCAACTTCTTTAAATATTTCTGGAATTGGTTCATATGTAAATCTGATTTTTGACTTAAACACATTTAGGATATTTTTAATTTCTTCTAATTCTTCTAATCGATAGGCATATCTTTTGGCTATATATCTTCCAATAAGGCTAGAACCTATAAATATGAATAACAACATAATATATTTTATAATTTGCATAAAAAACACCTTGTCCTCTAATTTTCTAAACTTTAAATAAAATTCATTTTTATTAGTATATTCTTCAAGGTTTCGTTTTAGAACTATAAACTATATAAATATAATCTTTTCAATAATTTTTCCATCGACTAATCTTTTAATATTTCGATTGCTATTGACATCTTCAATCGTTTTTCCATGCATTGTAAAAATCCCCTTAACACCTGATAGCATTGCCTCTTCTATTGCTTGTATGTCTTCCACACTTCCAATTTCATCACAAGCAATAATCTCTGGAGCCATTGTCCTAATTAATATTTTAATTCCTTTTGATTTTGATACATTATCAATAATATCTGTTCTAATACCAACATCATTTTGTGGAATTCCTCTATACATAGCAGCAATTTCTCCTCTTTCGTCAACCACACCACATGTTTTTCCCTTGAAATTTAATTCATTAATTCCATTACTCAACTTACGGATTAAATCTCTTAACATAGTGGTTTTTCCCTTTCCAGGAGGAGATACAATCAATGTATTAAATATACTTTGATTTTTTGTATCTATCACTTGTCCTATGATACGATTACTGCAATTTAAAACTTGCCTTGCAATTCTGAAGTTTAAACTAGTTATATATTTGATATTAATAATCTCTCCATTTTCTACAACTGTCGTTCCTGTAATTCCTACTCTATGCCCTCCTCTTATCGTAATATACCCTTCACATAATTGTTTTTTATAGGCATAAATTGAGTTTTCACATAATCTCTCCACGATTTGCAAGATTTCATTTTGCGTAATTTTATATTCTACAATCATTTCTGTATTTCTTAATTTTAAAATTAATGGTCTATCTACACGTATTCTAATTTCTTGCAATTCATCTTTAATTCTATTATTAGAAATAATGGTGTTATATAAAATATTGGATAAATTCATAGGAAAAAACTTGACGATTTCTAAGAGCTTTTCCATTTTGTCTCCTTAGTGTTAGTAAATTTAGGTTTTTTGGGCTTTACCTATAAACCTCGTGTTTGTACACAATTTTTCTATTATTATATATATTCTGTTATCAATAATTTATTACTATTTTTGTCCAATTGAGACAGTTTGGGCCAGGTTGGGTTTTGATTCACAAATAACAAAAAAATGTATATACTATTTTATTCATTAAATGGTATATACATTTTTTATTTTAAAATTAATTAAAAAATATCCTAAAGAAAGTATCCCTCGGTCATTCGCCATTTTTCGACAAAAGCGAGACAAAACCCAACCTGGCCCAAACTGTCTCATCTTTTATTAATTACTGCTCTATAGATTAAACCTGTATTACTATCTTTTTCAAATTCTACTCTGTAATTATCATCTACATTAATACTGCTTTTTAAATATGTTATGTTTTGTTCTGTAACTTCGTATTCTTCTCCATCAAAATTTATTTCTTCAATCTGGTTATTTCCTTCTGTTTCATTATTATTTTGTATTGTTGTTAATAGTCCTTTGACTGTAGCTCCCTTTGTGTTCGTACTTTGATATAATTCAAATTTTTGATTAAATGCGTTTACTGATGCTTCGTCAACTTCTGTAGTCATTTGACTATTTTTTAAAAATGATGGCAATAAATCTTGAATTGGATTGTCATTTTCGGTTACTCCTAATTCTTCCATTTGCGCTCTATTTACTTCTACCATTCTTTCTTGTATTATATTTATCAAATTACTAACATATTCACTATCTTCATCATTTAAAATAACTGCATTCTCCTCTGTTAAATCTTCTATTTCTACACTATCCATAAACTGTACATTGTTAGTCAATACATATTTATAACTTTTTTCCTCACTCGGTTCTTCTAATGTTATTTCAAAATTTTCAGTTATACTATCTGAATTCAATCCTGAATATTTAGCTGTACATACAGCTCCAACATATTCTTCCGTGGTATCTACAGATATTGTATATGTTGCTTCTTGATTATTCCCTTCTTTAGTAACCGTTAGTGTATTTCCAGATACTCCTACCTCTATTTTAGTTAGGTTTCCACTAGTAGCATATACAGTTATATCCACATCATCATTAAATTCCCAATCATTAATATTTTCTACTATATCATCTATTGAATCTTCATCTAATTGCACATCTGCTCCTACACCATCTAATATTTCATTTAGTTTATGTGTTGTATTTGTATCTGTTTTTAATGCATTTAAAATTTGAACTAACAGATTTTTTAGTTCTTCTCCTGTTAATGTTAGTCTATATCCAGTTAAATTACCCTCTGTCAAAGTTGAAAACTTGCTATCTTCTAAAGTATTTAATATATTATCAA
The DNA here is from genome assembly GCA_944386205.1 of uncultured Clostridia bacterium. GTDB lineage: Bacteria > Bacillota > Clostridia > TANB77 > CAG-508 > CAG-269. The sequence continues at coordinate 3,435 of CALXAE010000019.1, read as the reverse complement.
AATACGTTGTTTTTAAGTTTATAATTTCTTCATTAGAAATTTCTATATTTTGCAATTTTATTAAATTATTTATATCTTCTAATTCTGAAAATTCTTCATCATTTCTAATAGCAACAAAACTACTTCCAAGATATGGAGTTTGTATTCCTGTAATATTATTTGCTATTCTATATGTTAATGGAACATTCACACTATCAGAATAATTCATGCTAATTTCTTTTTCCGCTTTTGAATTATTTGGATCTGATTTTCCTGAAAAAGTAATATTAAAATCATTAGCCAGCTTTAAATCCTCTTCTGCGTTTGGCGCAGATACTTCAAATGTTATTTCTCCATTATTTTCATAACTTGTACTTCTCTTTTTCTGAAAATATTGAACTAGTTGATTATCTAGAAATCCATCTTCAATTTGAACGATTTGTGAGGTGTATTTAAAAAATAATTGTTTATTACTTTTGAAAATATCTGTAAAAAAATATAGATATGCAATTACACCTGCTAAAAGTATAATGATAAGTAAAAGAACAATTATTGCTATTAATAAACCTTTATTTTTCTTTTGTTTCATAAGATTCCCTCCGTTCATATAATATAAATAGATAAATAACTGTATTCCTACTGTCATTTATCTATTTTGTACATATGTGCATCAAAATTCTTGATTTTCTTAACACACTTTTTTTCCTACTCTTCCCAGTTATGATAAATATTTGAAACATCATCTAAATCTTCTAGATTTTCTATTAGTCTTTCCATTTTTTCTGTTCCTTTTTCATCTAGTTTAACAGTTGTTGTTGGTACCATTTGTACTTCTGCTTCTAAAAATTCTAGTCCTGCTTCTTCTAGTTTTTCACGAACAACCGTAAAATCTGATGGGTCTGTTGTAATTTCATATATCTCTTCTTCTGATGAAAAATCTTCTGCTCCCGCTTCTAAAGCTAACATCATTAGATCATCTTCACTCATAGATGTGCTTTCTTTTTCAATGACAATTACACCTTTTTTGTTAAACATGTAAGATACACAACCAGTGGTTCCTAAATTTCCTCCTGCTTTATCAAATACATGTCTTACATCTGCTGCTGTTCTGTTTTTGTTATCTGTTGATGCTTGAACAATAACAGCTACACCGTTTGGTCCATATCCTTCATATGTAATTTCTTCATAATTTTCATTACTGGTTGATGCTTTTTTAATTGCATTATTAATCGTATCATTTGGCATATTTGCTGCTTTACATTTTGCTATAACATTTTTTAATTTTGAATTTCCTGCTGGATCTGGTCCACCTTCTTTTACTGCAATTAGTAATTCTCTTCCTAATTTTGTGAATATTTTTCCTCTTGCTGCATCTGCTTTTCCTTTTTTAGCTTGTATGTTGTGCCATTTACTGTGTCCGGCTCATTTTTAATTCCTCCTTCTCAATTTTTTCAGTATTTAAGCCACTTTCGGCTGTTCTGTCATATAAACATTAAGTGAAATTTCTTTATTGTTCTTTGTTGATTTATATAGGGTTTCGAGGTTCTTTATTGAACGAATTGTGCCAAAATTGTGCCAGAAATTTCAGATTGTTTTTTATGTAAATAGATTATTTTGTTGTTAAATTTATCCAATTTTTAAACAACACTACAAGTATTTTATCATACTTTTTTTATTTTGTGTAGTGTTTTTTACAAATATTATTTGCGTTCTACTCATGTTAGTATTATACATTTACTCCTTTAAACATATTTTTGTATTCACATCAAAATTGTAATTTTTTATTCTGATATATCAATAACTTTTTTTAATAATTTCTTTGCAAATTTCGTTCTCATTATCATATACATAATTACTGCTCCTATTGTATTTAATATAATATCATCAATATCTGTTGAACCTCTATAAGTTATAAATTGTAGTATTTCGACGATTAATGTAAGTATAATTATCATAATCACAAACTGTTTTATATTCTTTATTCTATTTTGAAATAGTACAGGTATGAAAAATCCCATTGGAGCAAACAAAAGTAAGTTAGTAGCAAAATTAATTATTACTATACTTGTATTAATACCATTTGAAATCACACCTATAACATATTCTATTATAGTTGCAAAAGGAATTAAATTGCTTGTTTCAAAATGCTCTTTTGAAAATGTGTTTATATTTTGAAATCCTCCCATTCTATACTCATTGTTCAAAAATAAGATAGTAATCAATAATAAACAATATATAATAAATAAAGCTTTTAACCAAAAATTTCTTATTTCACTTTTCTCTTGTGCGTCTTTTGATTTCTTTATTTCCACTATCATTGTAATAATTATTATAAAAATCGGTATTACAAACCCTCCTATTGTTACTTTAACATTTAAAACAATATTAGGCATTATACTAGAAATCATAACAAATCCAATTAATATAATACTTAAAACAATAACAATTCCATTAATTATTTTTTTCATCATAAAACTCTCCCCTACAAATTTTTTATAAACTATACATACTGCTAATTGTAATTTTGCAATTACTTTATATCTTTCTTTGTCATTATTTTATTCAGATATTAAACTATTATATGTTTGCTTTGCATTTTCCATTATTTTATCTGCAGTTTGAAATAATGAACTATGTGGTACAATTGGTTTATTATCTTTCATTAAATAAATATTATACATCGGCATAACAAATTGACCTTCCTTTTGTTGCCATAAATCTACAATTCTATCATTTTGTTTATTCCATTCTTCTGTATATTTTAAAAATTCTATTATAATTTGTGTTCCTTCTATTAATTCTTCATAAGTATTAATTGTAAGATATGCCTTAAATTCTAATAAACCTTCTTCATTTTTATTTTCAATTATTTCAAATCTATCTTTTTTATAACTGTTCCAATTATCAAATAAATATTTATTTAATTGATCTATTAAATCATTTTTTTCTTGTCCAAAATGTTTTATCGCTTTAAATTTTATCAATGGATACTTTTTTATTTCAAAACAATATTCTCCGATTATGTTCTCCCTCATCTAAATTTTCATATATTTGATTTATTTTTATATGTTGAAAAGATTCTATATGTTGTTTCACATCAATATCATGAGCATTTCTCATAGAATCTAAATAAGCCCAAACTATTGTTATTATAATAAATATACTTATAATAGTGAATATAACTATTAATCGCTTTGAAACAAATTTAATTATTTCTCCACTTATATTGTTTTTAGATTTAATATTTTTTCTTTTTAACATTTCTGTAATATCAATTCCTTTGTATGATTTTAGTTTCTCTTCCTCTGTTTTTCTTACACTTTTTTCGACATCTTCCCAATCTTCCTTATTTCCCATATACTATCTCCCAATTATTTAGATAAATTACTATTTTTGATTAAATTATACTTGTTTAGTTACACTTTCAATTTTGCTTATACTTACAGGTATATAATC
>CALXAE010000018.1 GCA_944386205.1 uncultured Clostridia bacterium | reverse complement strand
TGTAACATTCTGTGGATTATTGATTCTTATTTTTATTATTTTGTAGATAACTTGTCTTTAGGGCTGAGTAGTAACATGCAATCTTATTGATAAATTTCCAAATCCTTAAAAGCAGGACCATATAAATTTTTTCCAAAAGCATCATAGCGAGAGCCATGACAAGGACAATCCCAAGTTTTATCAATATCGTTCCAGGTTAGCAAACAGCCTAAATGTGTACAAATTGGATTAATGGCATGTAACCTATTTTCTTTGTCTCTATAAATCCCAACTTTTTTTCCATCCAATTCGATAATATCTCCAGAATTTGGTTTAATTTTTTCTAAAGAAGTCTCTGAAGATTTTAGTTTATTTAATAATAAAGAATTTGTAGAATCAACCACCATATTTTTTACTTCATCAAAATTTTTAAATAATCCAAATCTTGTAGAATCAAATAAATAGGCATATTTGTTGTTACGTTCACAAATTTCATCTACAATTAAATTAGCAGCAACATTAGAAAGTGTCATTCCCCATTTTTTAAAACCAGTTCCAACATAGACATTTGGTAACAAATTAGAAAATTTTCCAATATAAGGAAGTTTATCTAAAGAGATACAATCTTCACTGCTCCATTGGTATAAAACTTCACAATCTGGGTAATATTGTTTGGCAAAATTGATTAATGTATCATAAGGATTTTCATTTGAATAGTCATGACCAGTTTTGCAATCTCCACCTGCTACTAATAAAATATCTTTTCCATTAAATTTTGCACTTCTAAGAGAATAAATCGGAGCATAAACATTTATATACATATCATTTAGCGAGTTCTTTTTCGTATCTAAAGCGACAATATAAGAAGTGGCTTGATATAGTTTAGAAAAATAAAATCCAGGTACATTTAAAAATGGATAACGTGTAGCCAAAATCACATGTTTTGCTTCTATTTTATAACCTTTATCAGTATAAACTACATAATTTTTTTTATCTTTTTCAACATCGACAGCAATAGTATTTGTATAGATTTGTCCATTTTTTTCAATAATGGATTTTGATAATCCAAGAATATATTTTAAAGGATTAAATTTTGCCTGATTTTTAAAACATAAAGCACTTTCTACATTGAAAGGTAAAGAAACGTCAGTTACCAAATCTGCATGATATCCTAAACTTTCTAAAACTTTTTGTTCTTTTTCTAATAATTCAACTTCTTCTTTTTTGGTTGTATATACATAACTGTTTTGAATTTCAAAATCGCAGTCAATTTGCTTTTTGTTGATAATATCTTGGATATTTTTAATTGCCTTCTCATTGACTTCTAAATAATCTTTTGCAAAATGCATGTCATAAGATGTATTTAAGTAAGAATAAAATAATCCATGTTGACTGGTGATTTTACCAGTTGTAAAACTAGTTGTGCCTGCTAGATTATTTTTATCAATTAAAATTACTTTATAACCTAAATGGCTTAGATAATACCCACAAGTCATACCGAAAATACCGGCACCTATAATACAAATATCTGCCTCTAGGTTATTTGTTAATGTTTCAAAATTTGATGCACCTATTACAGAATCTATCCACAAAGAATTCATAAAAACCTCCATTCGAGCAATTTAATGCTCTAATTCAAATATTATTTAAAGATAGTATAACCAGATTTTTGGAATAAATTACAAAAATAGTGGAAAAATGAATTATATAATGATATACTGTGAAAAGAAAAAGATAGAAAGGAGAAACTAGGTTAAAAAATAATTACAATTTTGGCAAGGAAGATTTTTAACTTAGTTTATGCCTAAAGAAAGGAATGATATAAAGTATGAGTGAAGAATTAAGAGAAAAATTATTTGACAAAAAGGAAAATGGCTGGAAAAGCGTAAATGAAGAAGAAAAGAAAAACATATTTGATTTTTCAAAAGGGTATATGGACTTCTTAAATCAAGCCAAAACAGAAAGAGAATTTATCAAAATGGCAAGAAAACTTGCTGACGAAAATGGATTTAGAGATATTATAGAATTTGAAACTTTAAAACCAGGAGACAAAGTATATTTTGTAAACAGAAATAAAAGTATGTATCTAGCAATTATTGGAACAGAAAGTATCGAAAAAGGATTACATATTATTGGTTCACATGTAGATTCACCAAGATTAGATTTAAAACCAAATCCTTTATATGAAGATACAGAAATGGCATATTTTAAAACACATTATTATGGTGGAATTAAGAAATATCAATGGACCACTATTCCACTTAGCATCCATGGTACAATTGTAAAAACAAATGGAGAAAAAATAGATATCTGCATTGGAGAAGACGAAAATGACCCAATCTTTACCATTACAGATTTATTACCACATTTAGCACAAGATCAAATGGAGAAAAAATTAAAAAATGGAATCGATGGGGAAGACCTAAACCTTTTAATTGGAAGTATGCCATATGAAGGAAGAGGAAAAGACCAAGTAAAATTAAATATCTTAAATATATTAAATCAAAAATATGGTATTACAGAAGCAGATTTAACAAGTACAGAAATAGAGTTAGTACCAGCATTTAAAGCAAGAAGTTTAGGACTAGATGAAAGCATGATAGCAGCATATGGTCAAGATGATAAGGTATGTGCTTATACATCACTTGTAGCTATGATGGAATTAGAAAATGTAAAAAATACGGCCGTATGTATTTTATCTGACAAAGAAGAAATTGGAAGTATGGGAAATACAGGTATGGAGTCACATATGTTTGATTTCTTTATATCAGAAATATTAAATAAATTAGGTGTTAATAAACCAAATCTTTTAGATAAAGTATTTTGTTTTTCAAAAATGTTGTCATCAGACGTAGATGCAGGTTTTGACCCAATTTATGCTTCTGTTTCAGATAAGACAAATGCAGGATTTATTGGAAAAGGAATTAGTTTAAACAAATATACAGGTGCAAGAGGAAAATCAGGTGCTTCTGATGCAAATGCAGAATATGTAGCATGGGTAAGAAATATATTAGAAAGAAATGATATCCACTATCAAGTGGCAGAACTTGGAAAAGTTGATGTTGGTGGTGGAGGTACCATTGCTTACATTATTGCCAACAAAGGAGCAGATGTTATCGATTGTGGTGTTCCAGTATTATCAATGCATGCACCTTATGAGGTTACAAGTAAGTTTGATGTTTATTCTGCATATAAGACGTATAAGGCTTTTTGGAATGCTTAAGATTGAAAAATAGAACAGCCAATAATCCATAAAAAGATTATTGGCTGTTTGTAGTAATATTAAAAATTTCTTTGTGTGCACATTTTGTTAAAATAAATTAATCATTTTTAAAATTAATTAATAAATCAATCATATTATCAACAAAATTTAATTTTTCTTCTGATAATTGATTTAACTTTTCAGAAATATTTATTTGCTTTTGAATATTTTCATTTGTCATAAGTTCTTTAAAAATAGTATTCGGAGTAATACCTAAAATATTCATGTAATTAATTAAAGTCCTGGTTTTAATTCCGCTATATCCGTTTTCAATTCTGGAAATGTACTTTAAAGATATTCCAAGTTTTTCTGCCATAACTTCTTGCGTATAGCCGTTTTTCACTCTAAAGTCTTTTAAAATTTTTCCAAAGGTTTTATCAATATCACTTTTTGAAATAGAATTCATTTTATTCCTCCATAATTTTAAAGTATTATCCTAAGTATAACAAGCTGAGAGCTAATCTAAAACACATTGATAATATAAGCAAAAAATAAGAAAAATATTCTTAAAAAAGCATTAAAAAGCTTGAAAAATAGAACAATAAATGATAATATAAATCTAAACACAGTGTATAACTTTTAGTTATACATGATAAAAGAATAGGTGGAGAAATAATTAGAAATGATAAAAAACGAAGAATATATGGATTTTTTAAAAAAGGTGATAGCTTGTGTTAGTCATGGGGATTATTATTCAGTAAAAGAATTGTCTGTTTTAAAATTAGACAACTTAAAAAAAGAAACTAAAATGATGGAACAAGAAATGGGAAAATTTATAAAAGAAAATAAATGCAAAAAAGAATGGAAAAACCTGAAAGATCAGGAAATTATATATTTTGTGAATACATATATAGAATATTTGTATAATGAAATAAGGAAAAGTAAAGAAATCAATGAGATTGCTTCTATTGAAGAATTTATTCAAGAAATTAAATAGTAAAATTATTTAAAGAAGAGAAAATATCTTCTTTTTTTGTACCTATTGACAAATATAAAACTTTCAAGATATGCTTATAATAAGAAATAACTATATTAGGAAAGGAATATTGGTAATAAATATGAAACTGATAAAACCGAAAATAGACGAAGTAGAAGACGTGGGAGATTTTAGAAAAGAGATTTCTCAAAATATAGATACTTATGAAATAAAAGAGAAAAGATTTAAAAATTTAATAGATGAGACAATACAAGCAGAAAAATATGAATTTAGAAACTGTATATTTGAATCTTGCCAATATATACAGTCAAACTTTGAGAATGCATATTTTGCAGATGTCATTTTTCAAAATTGTGACTTTTCAAATTCTAATTTCAGCAAAGCTGGGTTTAATCGAGTCGAATTTATAAATTGTAAACTGACAGGATGTGATTTTATTGAAACAGATATAGCAAATGTGTATATAAGAGAAAGCAATTTAGCATATGTTAATTTTTCAGATAGTCATTTTAAAGATATAAAAATAGAAAGTAGCAATTTGCAAAACAGTAGTATTAGTGAAGCAAAAATAAAAGATTTAGAATTCTCAGATTGTAACTTAAATAGAACGCAATGGGTAAGAACAAAATTAAAAGGAATTGATTTTACTACTTGCGAATTAAGTGGAATAACGGTAGATATAGCAGATTTGAACGGAGCAATTGTAAACGAGTTTCAAGCATTGGAATTGTCAAAATTATTAGGATTACAAATAAAATAAAGAAATGCTACATGCTTGTATTCGTTCTGTCATAGATACGAAGCCATTAGAAAATATTATATCTGAATGTTTGGAAAAAGAAGTTTAAAGGAGCTAGATTATTTTTAGCTCCTAATTATTTTACCGTTTCTTTATCTTCTTTTTTTTTAATGGAACAACTCTTATAGTATATCCCATTGGATATAATAGCTTAATTAAAGTCGTTGCTTGAGGAGAACGGGAACGGCTTTCAATTCTTGCTATTGCTGGTTGTTTAATTCCCGTCTTTTTGCTTAATTCTCTTTGTGAAAGATTACTTTTTTTTCTTGCCTCGATAGTTGCTTCTATTAAATCCATTTCTAATTGTATCTCGGCTTCTTGTTCAGGTGTTATGTTTAATTCTTTTTCAAAATCTTCCCATTTTCTAAATTTTTTACCCATTTTACTCACTCCTATTCTTATAATCTTTTAATAATTGCTTGTTTTTTTCAATTTCTCTTGGTGGTGTTTTTTGTGTTTGTTTCATAAAGTAACTTAACAAGATAAATTTATTATTATCCCAATATGCAAAAAGTATTCTATCTCTTAATGGTCTTAATTCCCATATATCACTATCAAGATGTTTTATATATGGTGTTCCTAAAGATAATCCGTGTTCTCTTAATAATCTTATATAAGCTACTATTTTATTAAATTTGATTTTACTATCTTTATCGTTTTTCTTTTGTAAGCCCCTAATGTATTCCCCAACTTCACTTTTACCGTTTTTGTCTTCATATAGTTCTATATCATACATTTTGCTTACTCCTTTTATATTATATTTATATGATAACATTTTGGTTATCAATTGTCAATGATTTTTACAATATTTTTATAACAATAAAAAAGTCATACAAAATATTGATATTTCAATACTTGTATGACTTTTTTCATGGTGAGCCAGGAGGGATTCGAACCCCCGACCCTTGGCTTAGAAGGCCAATGCTCTATCCAACTGAGCTACTGACCCATGGCTAAATAACAATAAATATAATAGCACAAATCTAACCTCATGTCAATCATTTTAAGACAAAAAATCAAAAAAATCTCCGAAACCCGCTTAAAATATAATCTAGATACCTTCGAGAAATTGAACACTGAACAGTAACAAGAAATATCAGATGTTAAACAATAACCCCAATATACCAAATATAATAAATAAGCTATTAGAGATAATTTCTATCAAATGCTGATTAAATTTCATGCTAATCAGTTTTCCAAAAACAATGGCCAAAACATTACTACAAACCATTCCTAAAATAGAGCCAATTATCAAAGAAAGTTTATATTCTGGATATTGAATTCCAAGACCGATAGAAGAAAGAAAAGTTTTATCTCCTAATTCTCCTACTAAAATACAAAAAGCAATGATAAATATGTAATTTAATCTTAACTTTGTTAATTTTGAAATGAGTCCTGCTTTGTTAGTCTCTTCGTTATTTGATGGAGAAGAATTTTTTTTCATGGAAATGAAACCAATTATACCAAATAAGATGAAAGAAATATATGTAAATAGGTTTAGCAGGTGAGAAAAATGAGCATTAGAAATAGAACCTAGTTTACTTCCTAATAAAATTGCAATTCCATGGCTAAGGAATGTTCCTAGAGCAATACCTATTAGTATATTTTTTGTTTTACTTTTTGTTGAAAACGATAAAACCATAATTTGTGTCTTATCACCTAGTTCCGCAAAAAAGATAATAGCAAACGATATGATTAATGGGTAAAACATATTCATAAATAAACCTCATTTCCTAACTAATTGATATGTTTGAAAATAGAAAATTATGAGAAAAACGAGTGGAAAAGTTATCTTATATTTTAGAAAGTTGCATCTCTAATAATAAAAAAACGATGTGTCGAATTTTGCAAATTCAAGTATCCCTAAGCGTATAATGTGAATTTTTTGTGAAATTCTTTACATCTTAAACGATAAATGATAATATGTTCATAATATTAATAAAATCAAAGGAGGAATTTTTGTGATAGAGGTAAAAAATGTTACAAAAAAGTATGGAAAAGTTATAGCCGTAGAAGATATCAGTTTTTCCATAAATGATGGAGAAATCATAGGTTTACTTGGTCCAAATGGTGCTGGAAAAAGTACGACAATGAATATTTTAACTGGCTACATAGAACAAACATCTGGGGAGGTAACAATCGAAGGATATAATACTCTAAAAAAACCAAAAAAAGCAAAACAACAAATTGGCTATATGCCAGAAGGAGTGCCTCTTTATACAGATTTAACAGTAAAAGAATTTGTGACATATATGGCAGAATTAAAACATGTAGATAGGAAAACCAGAAAAGATAAAGTACAAAAGGTTATTGAACAAACAGGTTTAAAGGAAGTAGAAAATAAATTAACGAGAAATCTATCTAGAGGATATAAACAAAGGGTTAGTATGGCAGGTGCACTAGTAGGAGAGCCTAAAATATTAATTTTGGACGAACCAACAGTAGGATTAGATCCAAAACAAATCACAGAAATTAGAAACTTGATAAAAGAATTAGGAAAAACACATACTATTATCTTAAGTTCTCATATTTTATCAGAAGTTAGTCAAATTTGTAACAAAGTTATCATTATTAATAAAGGTAAAATCGTAGCAATCGATACACCAGAAAATCTTGAAAATAGAGTTAATAAAAATAATTGTCTTTATGTTACAGTAGAAGATACAGAAAATAAAATAGCAAATATTAAAGATAAAATAAAAGAAATAAAAAATATAGAGTTAGTTCAAGAAAATGAAGATGGAACAAAAGAATATCTAATAGAAGCAGATAAAAATGTTGATTTAAGGAAAAAAGTTTTCTCTGAATTTGCAAAAGAAAATATAACCATTTTTGAGATGAAGAAAGCAGACACAACCTTAGAAGATGCATTTATGAAATTAATCGAAGGAGGAAATAAATAATGTGGGCAATTGTCAAAAAAGAATTTAAATCCTATTTCTTTTCACCAGTAGGTTATGTTTTTATAGGATTATTTTTAATTATGTTTAGTATATTTTTCTATACAGACGTATTTTACTATCAAAGTACAAATTTTGAATATATATTCTATTCAGGAGCAACAATTTTAACATTTATTACACCAATTCTTACCATGAGAACATTGGCAGAAGAAAGAAAATCAGGAACAGAACAATTATTATTAACATCACCAATTAGCATTACAAAAATTGTTTTAGGAAAATTTATATCAGCTACATTAATTGTGGTAATTACTGAACTTTGTACATTCATGTATTTTGGAATATTATCCTTTTTTGGTACACCACATTTAACAACAGCATTAGTTACTTTATTAGGATTTTTATTACTTGCTATGAGCTATATATCTTTTGGATTGTTGGCTTCAAGTATAACAGAAAATCAAATTGTGGCTGGTGTTATAACAATAGGATTTTTCATATTGACATGGTTTTTACCAAACTTTAGTGACATATTTGCAGATTTTTCATTAATCAATTTATTTACAAGTTTTCCAGCAGGACAGATTGATATTGCAGATACAGTGACATTTATTACATTTACGATTATGTGTATCTTGCTTACAATTATTGTTATGCAAAGAAGAAAAAGTGTAAGGTAAGGAGGTTAGTAAAGTTGAAGAAAAAAGAAGAAAATATAGAAAAAGAAAATATGCTTCAAGAAGAGAAGAAAGATAAAAAAGAGAAACCATCTAAAGAAAAAAAGGCTAAAAAAGAAAAACAGCCAAAAGACAAAAAAAATAAAAAAGAAAAGAAAGATAAAGAAACCAGCAAATTCGTTCAAAAAATAAAGAAAAATTGGATAATTGATGGAACAAAAACATTTGTATTAGTATTATTAATTATTGCTGTATTTGTGGCAATTACTTGTGGAATGCAAAGCTTAGACTTAACACCATTAGACTTTACTCAAGAAAAATTATATACATTAACAGATGAGAGCAAAGAAAGAGTAAAAAATATTGACAAAGATGTTAACATCTATTTTGTTGGGTATTCTGATGATGATTCAGATTTATCATTGGCAAAACAATATAAAAGTGCAAATGAAAGAATTACTGCAGAAGCAGTAGATGCAGAAAGCAGACCAGATTTAGCAGAAAAATATGGTATAGAAAGTGGTTCATCAGGAATTATTGTTGAATGTGGAGACCGTTCAAAAGTTTTAACATCAAGTGATTTAGTAACATATGATAGTTCAACATATGAAACCATTAGTATTGCAGAAGAAAAATTAACAAGTGCCATTTTATCTGTTACAACAGATGATATTCCAAAAGTATATTTCTTAGAAGGTTATAGTGATTTTACATTAGATTATAACATGTATTACTTAAGCGTATATTTACAAAATGAAATTATGGAAGTGGATACATTAAACATTTTATCAACAGGGAATGTTCCAGAAGATTGTGATACATTAGTGATAACTTCACCTTCAAAAGATTTTGATGATGTAGCTAAGACAGCAATTATCGATTATATTAATAGAGGTGGCAATATTTTATGGTTAAATGCAGCAATGTCAATTTCAATGGATTTACCAAATGTAAATGAAGTGTTAGCATTATATGGTGTTAATCCATTTGAAGTTGGAATTATTCGAGAAACAGATTCATCAAGAATGGTATCTGGCTCTCCAGACTTAATTTTTCCAAACTTAGGATATTCAGAAATAACAGAAGATTTATATAGTGATGGTGTTATTTTTGTAAATGCAACTAAGGTTAACATTAATGAAGATGGACTAGAAGATTTAAATGTTACAAGAACAGACTTAGCAACAACCAGTGAAAGTGCATACTTTAGAACAAACTTTGAAAATACTACAACAAGTGTAGCAGATGGAGAAGAAACAGGTTCATTTGTTATTGGTGCAGAATTAGAAAAAACAATTACAGAAGCAAATGAAGAAACAGGAGAATCAGCAGTAACATCAACATTAGTTATCTATGGAGAAAATTATTTTATTTCAGATTATCAATTAACTGAAAATTCTCAATATCCTGCAATACAACTTGCTTACAATAAAGATTTGGTATTAAATTCCTTAGCATATTTATCAGATAGGGAAGAAGATATTACAGCAAGAAAGAGTACAGGAACAGTAACTTATACAGCAACAGAACAACAAGATACAGTTGTTAGAATTATTATCTTTGCCGTGCCAGTAGTGATTATTTTAATAGGACTAATTGTATGGCAAAAGAGAAGAAGGAAAAAATAGAGTCCAATTGGGGACGTTTCTTATTGAGACATTTTTATGTTAACAATAATTTAAAATAATAAATAATGTATATACTATTTTATTCATTAAATGGCTAACATTTCAGAATATACTAATTCTAAGATTATCAAGCAGGTTCACGCTGGCGCACCGCGATTCACCTGCTTGATAATCTAAGAATTTGTAATATTCTTACATTTGCACATTTAATTTCATAAAATAGTATATACATTATTTTTGTTAATTAAAGCACAATATGTTAACATAAAAATGTCTCAATAAGAAACGTCCCCAATTGGACATAAATTTTAATAAAATTCATAAACTATTACAAGATTTGTTAAAAAAAGCTGTAAAGGAATAAGTTTATGGGTAAAATTTTAAAGGCGTTGTTTGTTATTATAGGAACATTGGTAGGTGCAGGATTTGCATCTGGACAAGAGATTTATATTTTTTTCTATCAATATGGGATAAATGGGCTTTGGGGAATTATTGTTTCTAGTGTATTAATATCATTTGTAATATATAAAGTTTTAGATATTTGCCAAATGGAAAAAGTTGAAAATTATAAAAATTTTTTAAAAGGATTTATAAAAAATGAAAAATATTTAGAAATTTTTAATACAGTGATTAATTTATTTATTTTAATTACATTTTATATTATGATTGCAGGATTTGGGGCATATTTTGAGCAAGAATTTAAGATAAATGGATTAATTGGTAGTTGTTTATTGGCAGTTATTTGCTATCTCGTTTTTCTGAGAGATGTTTCTGGATTAATTAAAGTAAATCAGTGGGTCGTTCCTATATTGATTGGTAGTTTGAGCTTGATTGGAATGTATATAATTGATATAGAAAATATTTTTCAAATGTCTTTTTATTTGCCAAAAAATCAAAGTGCGAAATGGTTATTAGATGGTATTTTATATGGTAGTTATAATACAATTTTATTAATTCCAGTGTTAATTACACTAAAAAAGCTTGCTACTAATAAAAAGGAACAGGTGTCAGTATCAATATTAACAGGTATTTTTATTATTATTTTATCAGTTATTATATTTTTTATGTTGATGAAAGTGGATGTTGCTATTGAAAATTTGGAAATGCCAGCAGTATATATTGTTTCCAAAATTTCAAAAGTTTTAGAATATGTATATGGATTTATTATCCTAAGTTCTATTTTGACGACAAGTGTATCTTTAGGGACGAGTTTTTTGGAGAATGTGGCGAAAACAAAGAAAAGTTATAAACGATATGCGATTTTTATATGTGTGAGTTCAATTATGGTTTCTAATGTAGGATTTTCAAATTTAGTAAATTTACTATATCCTATATTTGGATATATTGGTCTAATACAAATTATTGGAATTTTGAAAAGATAAAAATAAGCAAGATTTTAGCTAAAAGGTAGACGAATGCTTGCTTTTTTGCAGTTAGTATAGTAGAATAACATTAGCAAAAGATAAGGAGAAATGTACATGAGAGATTATTGGGAAGAAACAGAAACGGAAAATAAAAAAATAAATACAAAAAAAATCATTATATCTATTGTTATTTCTATTCTTGTAGTTGCTATTATTGTTATAGTTGCTATGTATATTACAAATATTGAGCTTAGAAATTGGGTAGACATACAAATTTTTAGAAAAGAAGTCTCACAAGATAGTGTGGCCACGATTGAACTAGAAGAAAACCAAACAGCAAATGTGTATGCATTTAATAAATATATTGGAATCTTAGACAAAAATAAGCTATATATATATGGTTCTACTGGCTCACAAGAAACTAGCTTAGATGTACAAGTTAATAATCCGCTATTTCATTCAGAGAATCGATTTTTAATTATAGGAGAGTCAGGCGGTCAAAAAATTTATCTAATAGAAGATAAAGAAATTGCATGGGAAAGTGAAATAGAAGGTAATATTACTCAAGTATATGTAAATAAAAATGGATATGTAGCAGTAATTATGTCTGATACAAGTTATAAAAGTGTAATACAAGTGTTTAATCCAGAAGGAGAGGCTCTGTTTAAAAAATTCTTGTCATCAACAATAGCTGTAGATGTGTCAATATCTAATGATAATAAATATTTAGCAATTGCAGAAGTCGATACATCAGGAACTATCATCCAATCTAATATACGAACTATTATTATAGAAAAGGCAAGAACAGATCCAGAAAATTCTGAAGAAAATAATTACAAAAGTGAACAAAATAAATTGCTTGTAAATATTACATATCAAGATGATAACAGAATTGTATGTATGTACACAGATGGAATTAATGTAATAGAAAATGACCAAGAAACAGTAGTATTTGATAATCAAGATAAGAAGATTACAGCACAATCGGTAGGCTTGAATAACTATTTTGTAACAATTCAAGAGGAGTCAGCAGGAATTTTTTCTGCAAATTCAGTAATTAATATTATTAATGCTGAAAGTAAAGAGACAAAAACATATACGGTCGAAACATCTGTTAAGGAAATGTATACAAAAGGAGATATCATAGCACTAAATTTAGGAACAGAAGTGGAATTTATTAACACAGGAGGTTGGCTAGTAAAAAGATATATTGCTAGTCAAGAGGTTACTAATGTTACTGTGTCAAATAATATTGCAGGTATTATTTATAGGGATAAAGTTGAGATAATTAATTTATAATCAAAATGCGAATTGAAGAAAACAAAGATCTTTATGTATAAAGGAGGAAAAATATGAGTATAATTGTAGATATTGTCATTGTGGCAATTATTGTATTGTCAACATTTTTAGCTTATAGAAAAGGTCTAATTACATTAGCGGTACAATTAGTTGCAACAGTAATTGCTATAGTATTAACATTAATATTATATAAACCAGTTTCAAACTTAATTGTGAATGTAACAGGAATTGACGAAGCAATCCAAAATTCTATTTTAGAACAAGCAAATGATATAATGACAAATGATGAAGAGGGAGAAGACCAAATTGTTGAGAGCATTCAAAATAATATGTTGCCTGAAACAGCAAGAACAATTTCTATTAATGTAATAGAAGGAGCTACAATTTTGTTATTGTATATCCTTATTAGAGTTTTACTAAAATTTATAACAGCTTTGGCAAATTTAATTTCAAAATTGCCAATTTTGAACCAATTAAACCATTTTGGTGGTGTGATTTATGGAATTTTAAGAGGACTATTAATTGTATATATTTTATTGTTACTTGTAAATTTAAGTGGTGAAATAGAGCCACAAAATCAGGTATATACAGCGGTTGAGGATTCTTATATTGGAAGTATAATGAGTGAAAATAATGTGTTAGATATTCTATTTACAAAAGTTGACGAAATATAAAGAGAAATTCTTAAAATTTGTCTATATTTGTTGATTTTTGAAAACATATTTGCTATACTAATAACATGAATTTTTAGGAGTGAATATAAGTGAGTAATAATAAAGCAAACAAAAGTCAAAAGGTAAGAAAAGGAAACAAAAAAACAAAGAAAAAAATGAAAATGTGGAAAAAAGTTCTGTTAATAATTCTATTAATCTTGTTAATTGCAGGTGGCGTATTTGCATATAGAGTATATAGAAATGGATGGGGATTATCTGGAATGATTGCAACAGTGGTAGGACATGATGAGAATACAAAAAAATCTCTAGGAGAATTGCAAGTTCTTTTAATGGGGGTTAGTACAGACCAGGAAGGTGTAGCCTTAACAGATACCATTATGGTAGCTTCCTATAATCCGAATACACAAAGAGCAGTATTGTTGTCTATCCCAAGAGACACATTTACAGGTACAAATGTGAGACGAGCAGTGGCATCTGATAAAATTAATGCAATTTACAATATCACAAGAGACCCAATGGAGACAGTAGATGCGGTTAATGAATTAACAGGATTGGACTTACAATATTACGCAATTGTGCAAACAGAGGCATTGATCGAATTAGTAGATGCAATTGGACCAATCGAATATAATGTACCAATAGATATGGATTATGATGATCCTACACAAGATTTACACATCCATCTAGAAACAGGTGTTCAACAAATAGATGGCGAAAAAGCAGAACAATTATTAAGATTTAGAAAGAATAATGATGGAACTAGTTTCCCAACAGAATATGGCGATAATGATATAGGAAGAATGAGAAATCAAAGAGAATTCATAACAGCAGTTATTGAGCAAACTGTAAAATTAGAAAATATTACAAAATTAGGTTCTATATTAGATATTGCTAACCGAAATTTAATTACCAATTTAGACTTTAATGTATTAAAAGACTATTTACCATATGCTGTAGAATTTAGCACAGAAAATTTACAAACAGCATCATTACCAGGAAGTGTACCAGATTTAAGCCAAACAAATAATGTTAGTATATTTGTTGCAGATGAAGAAGAAACAGAACAATTAATGACAGAATTATTTTATCCAGAACAATTGACAGAAGAAGGAACAACTGATGGAAATACAACTGGAAATACAACTACAAGTTCAAATACAACATCTAGCAGTTCTTCAAGTAATTCAAAATCAGATATCAAGATAGAGGTTTTAAATGGCACAAATGATAGTAGAACACTTCAAGAAGTAGTAAATAAATTAAAAGAAGAAGGATATAATGTTTCTAGAACAGGAACCACTACGTCAACAAGTAAAACAGTTATTGCAAATAAAACAGGGGTTTCTACAGAAACAACAAATGATATACAAGAAATTTTAGGAACAGGTACAATTTCAGATAGTAGTTCAGGGGGGACTTCTTCTAGTAAAGTAGATGTAACTGTTATTATCGGAAAAGATTATGAATAAACAAATAGGGGCAGACAAATATTATTGTCTCCCCTTTTTATTTTTTTCTCTTATTTGAAAAGAAAATTTCAAAAGTAATCCATAAAGCAATCATTAAACCACCAATTTGTAGTACAAATTGAAGTAGTTGAGAAGTTTCTACATTATGTGTAGCCACAATATCAGCTTCATATTGAATTCCATCAATAGTATAAATAGCTTTTCCAAGTACATCGCCCTGAGCAATCGGAGCAGAAATATTATCATTTAGTTGAATTTCAGGAGTGTAATTTGTGTTAATATCAGCAGTACTAACTAAAGCATCAATGCTATCAGCAAATGCTAAATCCAATGTTTTAGTATCTGGTGTTCCATTAGATACCTCGATTTGTGTAATAACATCTCCAGGATTAGCAATATTTTTTAAAGTAAATTGATTAAATCCATATTCATATAAAGTGATGCTATCTGGAAATCTTGAAGATACACCATTTACAAGAGTTCCTCCTAATATTACGCAAGTAAGTTCTATGTCATTTCTGTAAGCACTAGTAACTAAACACCTTCCAGCCTCTGTCGTAAAGCCTGTTTTTCCAACAGTTACATAACGATAATAATTTGGACTGTTTGGAAGAATTAGGTCATTTGTTGAAGTATATGACCTGACATCTGACTTATTGGTTGCAGGAATAGAACATGAAACACTACCAGCAATTCTTCTAAAATCATCATTTTTCATGCAGTATTGCATAATTTTTGCTAAATCATATGCAGTTGTATAATGATTATCTTCTTGCAGACCATAAGGATTTGTAAAATGTGTATCTGTTAACCCAAGCTCATTAACTTTTGTATTCATCATAGAAACAAAGCTTTCAATCGAACCACCAACATATTCTGCAAGCACATTAGCAGCATCATTGGCAGAAATTACTAACAGCATTTCTAACAATTGTTCAACAGCTAATTGTTCTTCTCCTTGAATTTCAGCAGAAGTATAACCTTCTGGAATAGAGGAAATAGCATCATAGCTGGCAGTTACCGTTTCATTTAAGTCACAATTTTCTAAAACCAGTATGGCAGTTAAAATCTTTGTCGTACTTGCAGGAAACATTCTTTCAGTCGCATTTTTATTATATAAAATTCTATTTGTTTTATTATCAATTAAAATAGCAGCAGCAGAGGAAATTTGGGGTTCAGTGCTGTCATCTGCATAAGAAATTGGCAGATTAGTAAATAAGATTGCTATGATAACAAAAGATAATAATATATACTTTTTAACATCCACCTTCATATGTATTTTTAAATCTATTTTCATTTAAAAAACTCCTAACTATTTTATATGCTAATACTATATAGCATTTTGTCGAATTTTGCAATTCTAATTTTCTAAAAAATTAAAGGTTTATAGGTAAATCCTTAGAAAAACCTAAATATAACAAGGAGGAAAAATATATGTTTGAATTTAATAAAAAACAAAAAATTATATTAATATTAGTAGGTCTAATGATTATCATTGCCTTTTTATATCATATTTATGCAAAAGATGAAAATACGATTATCTCAGAAGAATTAGAAGTAAGTAATACAACAGAAAACATAGAAGAAAATGAAACAGAGGCACAAGAGGAAAAAGAAACGATTGTTGTACATGTGTCAGGGGCAGTAAACAAAGAAGGTATTGTAGAATTAGAGGAAAATAGCAGGATTTCTGATGCCATAGATAAAGCAGAAGGATTAAAAGAAAATGCAGATACAAAAAATATAAATCTTGCCTTTAAATTAGAAGACGGAATGAAAATATATATTCCTACAACAGAAGAAACAGCTGAAGAAATGGCACAAGAAGGTACAGATGATAAAACACAAAACTATATTACTTCATCAGGAGGTGTGGTTCAAGGAGAAAAAGATAGTACAACCATAGCTTCAGAAGAACAGAAAACAGGAAAAATCAATATTAATACAGCGACACAAACAGAGTTAGAGACATTGCCAGGAATTGGTCCGTCAACTTCTTTAAAGATTGTGAATTATAGAGAAGAAAATGGAGATTTTAAATCTATAGAGCAAATAAAAGAGGTCAGTGGTATAGGGGATGCAAAATATGAAAATATAAAGGATTTGATTTGTGTAAAATAGTTGTAATTTGAAAAATTTATGGATAATTGCTTGACAAAGATATAAAAGCATAGTAGAATGTTAGCAAAAGCTAACAAGGAGGAGAATATGAAACTAACAAATTCCCAAGAGGAATATTTAAAAACTATATATATATTAGAAAAAAGTAGTGGCAAGATTAGGGTTACAGATATAGCTCAAAAACTAAAGATAACTAAACCAAGTGTTAATAGAGCCATAAAAAATTTAAGAGATCTAGATTTGATTGAATATGAAGTGTATGGAGATATTAATTTAACTTACCAGGGAGAGGAATTGGCAAAAGAAATTATTAAGAAACAAGATATTATAAAAATGTTCTTAGTGGATATTTTAGGAGTAGAAGAAGAAA
This sequence comes from uncultured Clostridia bacterium, assembly GCA_944386205.1. Lineage (GTDB taxonomy): Bacteria > Bacillota > Clostridia > TANB77 > CAG-508 > CAG-269. The sequence continues at coordinate 4,816 of CALXAE010000018.1, read as the reverse complement.
ATGCTGAAGAAGAAGCAAAATCTATGAAACATGCTATGTCACCAGACACAACCAAAAGATTAGAAAACTATATTGGTAAAATTATGGATTTAGGAGATTTGGATTGTGACTATGATGAAAATAATCCAAAATGCCAAAGTTGTATTAAGGTAACGATAAAAAAGAGGTTAAACAAAAAGGAAACAGTAAAATAATTGTATAAGAAAATATAAAAAATAAGTGAAACAAGTATAGGAGGTAAACATGATATTAAAATTAGAAGATATATGTTTTGGAAGAGATAATAAGAAAATCTTAAATAATATAAATTTAGAAATTGATTTAGGAAAATTCATTGCCATTACAGGACCAAACGGTTCAGGAAAATCAACATTGGTAAAAATGATTATGGGAATAGAAAAACCAGACTCGGGAAAAATCATCTTTGACGGAAAAGATATTACGAATATGGAAATTAATGAAAGAGCAAAATTGGGAATAAGTTTTGGATTTCAACAGCCTGTTAAATTTAAAGGAATTACAGTATATGATTTATTAAAAATAGCAGCACATAAAAAAATAACAAAGAAAGAAGCATGTGATGCATTAGCAAAAGTTGGTTTATGTGCAAAAGAATATGTAGATAGAGAAGTAAATGGTTCTCTATCAGGGGGAGAATTAAAAAGAATAGAAATTGCAACAGTAGCTTTAAGAGGTACAAAATTAACAATATTTGATGAACCAGAAGCAGGAATTGACTTATGGAGCTTCAACAATTTGATTGATGTTTTCCAAACAATGAGTGAAATAACCAAAGGAACAACCATTATCATATCACACCAAGAGAAAATTCTAGAAATAGCAGATGAAATCATATTGATGAAATCAGGAAAAATTCAAGAAATTGGCACAAGTGAAGAAATATTAAATAGAGAAATTAAGAATAAAGGATGTTGTAAAATCAAAAAAGATTGTTAGAGAATGTATTATTTTATAGTTTAGAAAACCATTGATATAGAAAATTAACAAAGAAAATAAATATTAAATAGAAATATGTATGTGCTTTATAATGCTTTAAGCATACAAATGGAAAGGCGTTTAAAAGAAAAAAATATTACATTTGTTCGGAATGTAAATTAAGAATGAGAAAAAATAGAATGGAAATGCAGAAAGAAGAAAGGGATGATAAGAAAAATGGAATCAAAAAATTTAAACCAAATAGATGAGCAACTTTTAAATGAAGTTTCTAATTTAGAAAACATAACAAAAGGAGCATATAATATTAGAAAAAATGGACAAGGTGTAGAAAGACAAGTAACTGAAAATGTCAACATTGTTACTAAAAAGGATGTATCTGGAATTGATATTTATGTAAAAGAAAATACTAAATTTGAATTTATACATATACCGGTTATCATCACAGAAAGTGGGTTAAAGGATTTGGTATATAATGATTTTTATATAGGAAAAAATGCCAATGTAATTATTGTAGCAGGATGTGGAATTCATAATGACCATCATAAAGACTCACAACATGATGGAATTCATAGGTTTTACTTAGAAGAGGGAGCAAAAGTAAAATATATAGAAAAACACTATGGCGAAGGCAGTGGAGATGGAAAAAGAATATTAAATCCAGTAACAGAAGTGTATTTAAAAGCAGGAAGCAGTATGGAAATGGAAAGTGTACAAATAAAAGGAGTTAGCTCAACCATTAGAGAAACAAAAGGGATTTTAGCAGAAGATACAAACTTTGTTGTAACAGAAAAAATCATGACAGATGGAGATCAATTTGCAAAAACAACCTTTGACGTAGAACTAAATGGGGAAAATGCTAGCACACATGTTACGTCAAGATCTGTTGCTACAGAAAATTCAAAACAAGAATTTGTATCTAAAATCTATGGAAATAGCAAATGTTTTGCCCATAGTGAATGTGATGCGATTATAAAAGACAGTGCCATTGTAACAGCAACACCAGAAATAACAGCAAACAATGTAGAAGCAAATCTAATTCATGAAGCAGCAATTGGAAAAATTGCAGGAGAGCAATTAATAAAATTAATGACTTTAGGATTATCAGAAAAAGAAGCAGAAGATGAAATTATTAATGGCTTTTTAAGATAAAAACTGTTAAAATGAAAAAATATAATAATAAAAAATCACAAAAAATAGATTGATATTTATAGAAATGAGATATAATAAAACAAAAAATGGAGAATAAAAATGGAAAAAGAAGGAAATTCCAAGAAACAAGATGAACTAAGAAATGAAAATATCACAAAAAACAAAAATATATCGAGAAAGAGAAAACGATCAAATAAAAGAAGAAATAAGACAAAAAAGCAAAATAAATTTAAAAAAAGAAATATGCTAAAAAAATATATTTCAAAAATAAAAAGCACAATTAAAGAAAATATTTCCAAAATAAGAAAATCTTCAAAAGGAAAACATACGAAAAAAAGAAATTTAAAAATCAATCCAAGAATATTTGCAATTAGAATTACCATAGTAATTGTAGTTATTATAGGAGGGATTGGTATATATAATATAAATAAAAATAGAGAAGAAACATCAAATCCAGAAATTGCAAATGAACAAGTAGAAGAAACAGTACAAGCAACGAGTGCAGAAGAAGAGGTCATAGAAGAAACAGTAGATACAAAAGTAGAACAACTGATAAATAAAATACGAACAGAAAACAATTTAAACGAAAATAATTTTCACTTTTTCTATTATAATATCAAAGAAAAGAAATATTATTTTTACAATGAAAACACATACTTTACAGCAGCAAGCACTATAAAAGTCCCAGTAACCATGCTATATTATGACCAGATAGCAGAAGGGAAAATGACATTAGAAGACACATTACTTTATAATAGTGATTACTACGAAGCAGGTGGTGGAACAACAGCTGCATATTACTCTCCAGGAGAACGTGTTCCACTTTCACATCTATTAGAACAAACCATTGTAAATAGTGACAATACAGCACTAAATATTTTGATGGGAAATATAGGATATAGACAATGTAAAGAACAACTAACTAAATACTCAGATGTGGAAATTCCAGAAGAATTTTATACGTCAAATATAGCTAGTGGTGCTTACTATTATGATGTATTACAATATTTGTATCAAAATGCTGAAAAATATAGTGCATTAATAGAATATATGAAAATATCTTCAGGAGGTCAATATCTAAAAGCAAATTTACCACAATATGATGTCGCACATAAATATGGGTCATATAATGGAGATGTTCACGATTATGGAATTATATATGGAAAAAACACGTATTTAATCGGTGTATTCACAAGTGGTGTGGCAAATGCAAGCGAATTAATTGCAGAAATTGGAGAACAAGTAGTAACTTTTGTAGAAACAGAAGAGGCAGTAAACGAGACGCAACCAGGAAGTGGTACGGAGACAAATACAGACACAAGTACAAATAATAATATGAACTCTACAAATGTAATTGAAACAAACTAAAAAATAAATATAATCAAAACCCAACCTAGTATTTTCTAAGTTGGGTTTTTGGATAGTGAAAAGATGATGTCCATTTTGAGCATCATCTTTGATTTAAAGTTAAAGGAAATATTTTGAAGAGTTTTAATCAACATCTTTTTTCCATAAGCCATGTTTATTGCAATAAGCATAAATACAAGAACCAGGTATATAAGGAAAACGACATTCTGCATTTTGTTCAGGAAATAGCTTAACAGTATATTCTTTATTATCTGCAACCAAAGTTACCCATTCAATAAAATGCTCTTTTTCCATAACATGGTTTACTTTCACAAAAATTTCATCTTCAACCTTTTCATAAGTTGGAACATGTTTTTCAACTGCAGCATCCACAGAATTTGGTTTAAGAATTTCCATTGGTTCATTACAACAAACAATGCCACAACCATCACAATTACAATCTTCTATAACTTGTACAGTTGCTCCACAAGATTTACATCTTTTAATAATTAATTCATTTTTCATAATTTTATCCATCCTTTCTTTTAGCCTTTTTGTTATCCATAACAGAAAAGCTTTATAAAATTTTTATATTTTGCAAACATAGTATATCACATACTGATAAAAAAATATACAATATTGATGGAAAATAAGTAATTGAAAATATATGATAAAAAATAAGTGAATGGAAAAATAAGGTAATTTGAAAAATTGTATAAAAAATGGATTTGTCATTTTTATGAATATTTTGCTTTTTTAAGAATATAATAATAGAAATATCATAATGTTAAAAGAATGAAATAATAAAATTGTAAAAGCATTTTGCAAATAATATAATTATAAGATATTGAAAGATGATTTTTTACTATTTTTGGTAATTGGTATTAAAAGAAGAAAAAATGTATTGGTAAATATTGTAATTTTGCTCAAAGTGTTGACAACGTACGTTATAAGTTGTATAATTATATTTGTAAATTTTACATCGCGGGGTGGAGCAGTTGGCAGCTCGTCGGGCTCATAACCCGAAGGTCGTAAGTTCGAGTCTTACCCCCGCAACCAAAGCATATATCACTAGAACTGTAACGGTTTTAGTGATTTTTTATTGCTTGAAAATTGGTTGCAATAATGCTTAAAAATGGCGTTATTATGTCAAATTGGGTAAAAATTGGGTAAAATAACCACCTCAAATGCCCAAAATTCTAATAGAAATTCAATAAAAAATTTGCAATAAATTTATAATTTTTATAAAAATTTTCAAGTAAAAAACTTTTGGGAAAGAGATATATAATCTCAAAGTTTTTTACTTTTTATATCGTGAAAATTTGTAATTTGTGAAAATTAGAAAAAAGTAAAATTAAGACCT
>CALXAE010000017.1 GCA_944386205.1 uncultured Clostridia bacterium | reverse complement strand
AAAATATTTTTTGGTTGTCTACTTCTTACTCTTCCTCTTGCATATGGAATGATACAGTATGAACAAAAACGATCACAGCCATCCTGAATTTTGATAACGGCTCTTGTCTTTTCTGTAAATGTAATATCTCCAAATTCTACAAATTCTTTTTGTCCGCATAACATCTTCTGCTTGTGTTTCAGGAATTTTACTATCTATATATTTTTCTACATGTTCTACTATACTTTTTTTCTCATTATTGCCTAATACTAAATCAATTTCATCTATTTTTTCTAATTCTTTTTTGGCTACTTGTGCATAACAACCACAGGCAACAACTATGGCATTTGTATTTAATTCTTTTACTCTCCTTAACATTTGCCTAGATTTTCTGTCTGACATATTGGTTACTGTACAAGTATTGACGATATAGATGTCTGCTTTTTCTGTATGTTCAACTATTTTGTAACCTTTTTCTATAAATTGCTGTGTCATGGCATTTGTCTCATATTGATTTACTTTACATCCCAATGTTATAAATGCTACTGTTTTCATTATTTAATTCCTTGCTTTCCCTTCTAACACATCTAAATTATCTAAAGCTTTTCCTGTTCCTAAAGCCACACATGATACAGTATCTTGTGCAATCATGACATTAATGCCTGTTTTTTCTTGCAATAGTTTGTCCAATCCATCTACTAAACAACCTCCACCTGTCATATAAATTCCTTTATCGCTAATATCTGCAGAAAGTTCAGGTGGTGTTCTTTCTAATACAGAATGAACTGCATCTACAATCATCATGGCTGGCTCTATTAAAGCTTCTAACATTTCACTTGAATGAACAGTTAATGTTTTTGGAAGTCCTGTAACTAAGTCTCTTCCTCTTATATCCATTTCTGTATCTTGAATCTTTGGATATACACAACCAATATTGACTTTCAAATCTTCTGCGGTTCTTTCTCCTATCATAATATTGTGTTTTTTCTTAATATATTTCACAATATATTCGTCAAATTGATCTCCTGCAACTTTTAAAGAAGTGTTGACAACAGAACCGCCTAGTGAAATAACGGCAATGTCAGTTGTTCCTCCTCCGATATCCACTACCATATTTCCACATGGTTTTGATATATCTATTCCAGCTCCAATTGCTGCTGCTATTGGTTCTTCAATTAAATATACTTTTCTAGCTCCTGCTTGTGTAGCAGCATCAATAACTGCTTTTTTCTCTACCTCTGTAACTTGTGAAGGTATACAAATCATAATTCGTGGTGCAAAAATGAATTTTCCACAAACTTTATTAATGAAATGTTTTAACATTTTTTCTGTAACGGTGTAATCTGAAATAACACCATCTCTCAATGGTCTTGTTGCAACAATATTGCCTGGTGTTCTACCTAACATTCTTCTAGCTTCTTGTCCTACTGCTAAAACTTCTCCTGTTATATTGTCAACAGCAACAACAGAAGGTTCTCTTAGAACAATTCCCTTCCCTTTTACATATACAATAACTGTTGCGGTTCCTAAATCTATTCCTACATCTTGTCCAAAACCAAATTTAAACATTTGCATATCTTCCCTTCTTTTATTTTTTGTTACAATTTCGTTACAATTATATTACAATATGATTATTTTTTCAACCATTTTTAGAAAAAAGATTTTTCGCTCTAGCATTTTGTTGGTTGATACTCGTCCTATCTGTGTTACATGGTAAGTATTCATATTTATATATATTCTTTTATTATGTCATATACTTTATGTATTGGCAATCCAAGTACAGACGTATAATTTCCTTCTATCTTTTCTACATGCACACAAAATTCATTTTGAATACCATATGCACCTGCCTTGTCCATAGCATTTCCTGTATCTATCCATTTTTCAATTTCTTCATCTGTCATATCTTTTAAATATACATTTACAGTATCATAGGTTTTATATTCTTTTAGTATACCATTTTCTTCTATTAGAACACTTAATCCTGTTATAATTTTATGAACTTTGTCCCCTGTAATTAATTCTTTTATCATCTCTTTTGCATGGTTTCTGTCTTTTGGTTTTCCATATATCTTTCCATTTTTTGTAACAATTGTATCTGATCCAATAATAATTCTATCGCCTTTTGTTTTATCATACACATTTTTTGCCTTTATATACGCAATCTCAGTCACTTGTTCTTCTAATGATAATGTGTTATTAAACGTTTCTTCTTCATCACTTACTATAATCTCAAATTTGGGAACAATTAATGCTAATAATTCCTTCCTTCTTGGGGATTGTGATGCTAATATAATTTTCATATATTTTCCTTCTTTCTTGTATTTTTGATTTCAATATTTCAAACAATTTCTAAAACTATGTTATTGTTCAAAATTCGTAGTATATCTATTTTTTATGAAAATGTCCCAAAAATAAACGTCCCAAACTGGACCCCAAAATAAGTAATACAATAATCAGTACTATTCCGATTTTCCATGCATTAAGATTTGAGATTTTATGTACAACTTTTCCTACAACCATATCAATTGTGATTGGCTCATCTTGTGTGTTATTGGCATCTCCTTGTGTAATTAACTGTCCCTCTTCTTTTGAAATCAGTCTATGTGTAATTAATTGCCCATTTTTTTCATATACAATAATATCATTTTCGGCAACATCATTTGTTAATTTGACAATAACACCATCGCCGATTTCTATTGTTCCAGACATACTTCCTGTTACGACTTCAAGAAACGTATATCCTAATATATTTGTATATGGTTCTCCAGATACTCTGCTTTGAACAACAGAATATATCACTATAATTATTGCAATTACAATGATAATTGTTAAAAATATATTTAAAAATTTCTTTATCATCTATTCTCCTTTTTCAATATTTTCTGTATAATTCAAGTCAACATAAAAATGTCTCAAAAAGAAACGTCCCCAATTGGACATTATCCATATAATTCATTGTAAACACGATAATCTCTTAAAATTTTTCTTACATAATTATTGGTTTCTTTATATGGTATATTTTCGATATCTGAACCGTCTGCTTGTATAACTTGTTTTTCTATCCAGTTATTTACTGTTCCAATTCCTGCATTATATGCCGCAAGAGCAATTTCCATATTGCCATATTGTGTTAATAGTGTTGATAGATATTTTGTTCCTATATTGATATTATTATCTATGTCTAACAATTCTTCTGTGATATTTTCTGTGTCAATCCCTATCTGATTTCGTTTTGCTACGTCAATTGCGGTTTCTTCTACAATTTGCATTAATCCTATGGCTTCTCTGTTGGAAACTGCTTTACTATCAAAATTGCTTTCTGCTTTTATGACTGCATATATTAAATTTTCTTCTACATTATATTCTTCTGCATATGTGGATACTATTTCACTATATGTTTTGGGGTATATTATTTTCAATAATTTATCTTTAAACAGAATAATTAGTATGGCTACTACAAGTATCATAATAACCGTACCTATTATGATTTTATATCGGCTTTTTAACAAAATTTTCTCTCCTTTTTGATTTTATGTTTCGCTTTACAATCAGAAATTCTTTAAATTCCCCACTTCTTATTATTTACAATCATACCAATTATTTGCTTCTGATATTTCTGCTACTAGCGGTATTTTTAACTTAGTTGCAGATTCCATTTCTTTTTGCATAATTTCTTTTACTTCTTCTTTTTCATTTTCAGGTGCTTCTATCATCATTTCGTCATGCACTTGTAAAACGATTTTTGCTTTTAATCCCCTCTTCTTTAATTCTTTATTAACATTTATCATGGCTATTTTCATGATGTCTGCTGCTGTTCCTTGAATTGGTGTATTCATAGCCACTCTATTTCCAAATTGTCTTACCATATAGTTTTTTGAATTTAATTCTGGTACATATCTTCTTCTGTGGAATAAGGTTTCCACATATCCTTTTTCTTTTGTCTTTTCAATAATATTCTCCATAAATGCTTTTATTCCTGCATATTGTGTTAAATATTCATCAATGTATTGTTTAGCTTTTTTTCTTGAAATACCTAGTTGTTCTGCTAGTCCAAAGTCACTAATTCCATAAACTATTCCAAAGTTAACTGCTTTTGCATTATTTCTTTGTTCTTTGGTAACTTCGTTAATTGGTGTTTTAAATACTTTTGAAGCTGCTTGTTTGTGGATATCCTCATTGTGTTGAAAAGCTTCTATCATATGCTTGTCTTCTGAAATATGTGCCAATACTCTTAATTCGATTTGAGAATAATCGGCGTCAATGTAGACTTTTCCTTCTGCTGGCTTAAATACTTTTCTTACACGTTTTCCCAGTTCAAATCTTGTTGGAATGTTTTGCAAATTTGGTTCTGTTGAGCTAATTCTTCCTGTTGCTGTTATGGTTTGATGGAAGAATGAATGAATTCTTTTTGTTTTTGGATTTATAAATGGTTTTAATCCTTCTACATAAGTAGAGTTTAATTTCATTAATTGTCTATATTCCAATATTTTTCCGATAATTGGGTCTTCTCTTTTTAATTTTTCTAAAACATCTACATCTGTAGAATATCCATTTTTAGTCTTTTTAATAACTGGTAATTGCATTTTTTCAAAAAGTATTTCTCCTAATTGTTTCGTAGAATTAATGTTAAATTCTTCTCCTGCCATTTCGTGTATTTCTTTTGTTAATACTTCGATTTGGGCTGTTAATTCTTCTCCAAAGGCTGTTAGTTCTTTTTCATCTACATACATACCATTCCATTGCATGCTAGACAATACCTCTACTGTTGGCATATCGATGTTGGTATATAGTTCTAAACTGTTTGTTTCTTTTAATTTTTCTATTACAGTATTATTGATCTTTTCAATGATATAAGCATATAATGTGTATTTTTCAGATGTTTTTTGTATATCTTCTACTTTTGTTTCTTCAAATAATGTCATTTGTTTTTGATTATCTTCTTCTATACCTGTATATTCATCCAAATCCAATTCTAAATATTGCATAGCCAAACTTTTTAGGTCTAATTTGTTATTGGTAGGATTTAAAATATAGGCACCTATGGATATGTCATTTTCAATTCCATCTAATGTAATTTTTGACTGTTTTAGTAAAATATATACTTTAGTTAAATCAATGCTTGTCTTTTTGATTTCTGGATTTTCAAATATATCTTTAAATGTTTTTATTTCATTTTCTTGTAATTTTAAATAATACGCTTCTTTTCTATCTTTTTGATATACACTTATTCCGGTTATGGTTTCTTTGATGATATTTTCTGGATTTTCATTCTTTTCTGTTTGTAAATAAAATATCATGTATTTGTCGGTATTAATTTGTTCGATAACTTCTTCTATAGATTTTGTGACAGTTGTATAGTCTATTTTATATTTTGCTTCTTCTTCACTATTTTTTTCGCCAGTTAAATGGAAACGCTCAATATATCTGTTAAAATTCAATTCTTTAAACAATTGTAAAACCTTTTGTTTGTCCCATTCTTCTACTTTAAATTGTTCTAAGGTGTCTTCGATTGGTACTTCTAAATTAATGGTTCCCAATGTTTTTGACAATTCTGCTAATTCCTTATTATCTTTTATTTTTTCTCTTTGTTTTCCTTTTAAATCATCTTCATTTTTTTCGATTTTGTCATATAAATTTTCGATAGAACCATATTTTTGAATTAATGATAATGCTGTTTTTTCGCCAATTCCTGGAACCCCTGGGATATTATCAGAACTATCACCTTGTAATCCTTTAACTTCAATTAATTGCTTTGGCTCTATTCCATAAGTTTCTATAATTTTATTTCTATCAAATAAATCTGTTTCTGTTTTTCCACCTTTTGTTCTAGGAATTCTGATTGTCACATTATCTGTTGCCAATTGAAAAGTATCTCTATCTCCAGATAATATTGTCACATGAAGTCCTTGTTTTTCTCCATATCTAGAAAGTGTACCTAATACATCATCTGCTTCATACCCTTCTTTTTCTACAATATCAATATTCATGGCTTTTAATATTTCTTTAATTAAGGGCATTTGTTCTGCAAGTTCGTCTGGCATTCCTTTTCTATTGGCTTTATAGCCTTCATATAATTTATGTCTGGCAGTTGGTGCTTTTAGGTCAAAAGCCACTGCCATATATTTTGGATTTGTATCTTCGATTAGTTTAAATAAAATGGCTAAAAAACCATATACGGCATTTGTATATTTTCCGTCTTTGGTGGTTAGCATTTTACTTCCCATAATTCCATAAAATGCTCGATTCATGATACTGTTTCCATCTATTAAAACAAAGTTTTCCATGTATTCCTCCTTTAATTATTTTTGTTATTTACAAATTTATTCTATCAATATTTATTAATATTATCTACTAAAACTCAAATTTTTCAAATATTTCTGGAAAAATTTTTTCTAGATAATTATATTCTGAATTTAAAAAAGTTCCCAAAAAATTAATTAAAAGACTTATTCCAATTAGTACCAATAATGTTATTACAATAATGTTTTTAGTCTTTTCATTTTTTGCATTTTCATACATTAGAAACCAGATGATCATTGCCAATATAGAGAACATCCAAAAGAAATCTACTACATATCTTTGTACTGTTCCTCCCATATATACAGTAAGTGCACACATAAATATTCCAACAATTGGTAAAGTAATCATAATTCCTTTCAAAATTGGATCTCTAACTTTTTTATAATATTTATACCAAAAAATACATCCTATAATTGTTAAGTTAAAAAACAATATTCCACAAACAATTCCACCGTTATGATATCCAGTAGTATATCCTTCTTTACTACGATCAACTGACATATATGGATATTGTTTTTCTAATTTAGGTGGTTGTAATAAATACTGATACATCCCTTTTGGAATGTCTTTATATCTTTCTGATAAATCTGTTACATCTGTTACTGTCAATTGATATTTTGCTCCAAATTCAAAAATACTATCAAATCTTATATAATTATATATCATTAATGGTATCGCAACAAGCATATATGGAATAACTATTGAAATGATGGTAACTTTTAATGTTTTATTTTCATAAGCTTGTTTTAAGATTTTATATAAAAATGGTATCAATAAAATAGATGATAATACTAATGTAGGTCTACATCCCACTGCCAATGCCATAGAAAAACATGATAAAAATAAATATTTTATTTTTACTTTATTTTCTTCTTTAGTAGCCATCAATATTAATATAAGTCCTAATTGGACGAAAAAGTATCCTGCTATTATTGTTAGTTCATATACCCACATTCTCCATGTGTTCCATATATATAATCCTGAAATTAAACCTGCAATAATAAATATTAGTAATAAGTTAAATGGTATATTTTTAAACCATCGTTTATAAATTTGCATAATTAATACTACATTTGCTATCATGGATAAAATAACAAAGTAAAATGTTCCGATATCTGTTGTTAAATATTGTCCTGTTATAAGTGTATATGGCACAAACATAAGTATTGCTGGTACCACTCCAAAATACACATAATATTTTCCATCATAATATGCTGTATCAAACGCATAATCAATATCTTTTCTTTCGATTGGGTCATATGGGTTTTCTAAATCCTTTAATTCTTCTGGTGGTTGTAAATCAATATAGCTTTTTCCTTCTATTATAGAATCTACTAAGTATTTATTATAAATATCATTATCTTCTCCCAAATAATTTGATATAAAGTTTGGTTTCATCATTAACATTATTATATATAAAAATATTAAAATAAAAATTATTATTTTTTGGGAATTCTTCCCTGTATATGGCTCTTTAAATATCTTTACTTTATACAATACAAATCCCATTAAGATAATGCAAATTAGTATAATTAACAACATATGATAATACCTCTTCTATTTTTTTATTTCATGATACTCTTTTTCTGTATTTACATTCCAAATATTGGATCTATCTTTTTTTCCATCTTTTATATCTTTTACAGCTTCAATCGCTGTTAACATTGCATGATCCATATTATTATAGCGATGTTGTCCATTCCTTCCAATACAATATAAATTTTCTATTTCATCTAAGTAATTAATTAATTCATCTATTTTTGCATATGTATCAAAATATGCAGGATAAGCCTTTTTTATTTTTTCCATATGTGCATCTTTAATAAATGCTGTTTCATCCAATATTCCTATTTTTTTCAACTCTTTTACTGCCATGTCTTTAAAACTTTCTTCATTCATATTCCACAGCATATCATTTTCATTACAAAAATATTCTAAACCTATCCAAACATTTTCTTCTGGTTTTTCTACCAAATATGGAGACCAATTATTAAAAATTTGTATTCTTCCTACTTTCACATCTGGTTCTTGTACATATATCCAGCAATCTGGTACAATATTTCCTAATGTTTTTATATCTGTTTCATTTTTTATTTTTAATTTATCAACTAAAATCCCTATTGTTATAAAATCTCTATATGGTAGATTTTCTGCTATACTTAAGATATCTTCTGGTACTGTTTCTTCTTCTATATTTTCTAAAAAATCTTTTAAAGGCATTGATGATATAAATATATCTCCTTTAAATTCCTCTTGATTTCCTTCATGTAAACTTATTACTGATTTTATTTTTCCTTCTTTTTTTATGATTTTTTCCACCTTATATCCACGTTTAATAGTTACACCATTTTCTTCTAGTATTTCAGCCAATCTTTCCCATAATTGTCCTGGTCCATATTTTGGATACCAAAATCGTTCTATTAAAGATGTTTCTGTGTTTTTATTATTTTTTATTTTTAAAACTTTATATAGCATATCTTTTAAAATCGTTGCTACAGAAAGTCCTTTAGCACGTTGCTTTCCCCAATCAGGTGAAATTTGACTTGGATGTCTTCCCCACACTTTTTCTGTATATTTTTCAAAAAACATTTGATATAATACTTTCCCAAATCGATTAATATAAAAGTCTTCTAATGATTTTTCTTTTCTCTTAAAAATAGTATTTTTTAAGTAACTTCCTCCAGCTTGTATTGTCTTTTTTATTCCCAAATTCTTAAAAGTCTCTAATTTTACTGTAATTGGATAATCAAAAAACTTTTTTCCATAGTATATTCTAGAAATCCTATGTCTTATAAGCATTACATTATCTTCTTTCTCTGGATCTGGTCCGTTTTTTTCTATTACTGCTGTTCTCCCTAACACTTTGTCATCTAATGCTTTTTCTCCTTGTAAAGGCATTATTTCTTTCCAAAAATTCATAATTGTTTCATCTTTAGAAAAAAATCTATGTCCACCAATATCCATTTTTTTCTGATTATATTTGATAGTTCTAGCTATTCCTCCTACTTCCTCTTGTTCTTCTAATACAACAATTTCATGTATTTTTTCCTTTGCTAATTCATAGGCTGCTGTTAACCCAGCTGGTCCACCGCCTATTATGATAACTTTAGACATCTTCTTCTCCTTTTCTTACTTTCAAAAATATCTCTAACCATATAACATAAACAAACTCCTAGTAACATAAAAAATGTAAATGGTGTTCCATTTCTCCAGCCTTCTCCATTGATTAAAAATACCATATTTGCAAATTGACTGATTAATGAAATTTGAATAATCAGTTGTATTACTTCTTTTTTTTGCCATTTCATCAATGGGAACAACCACATAATATACCATGTTTGAAAATTAGTAATTAATAAAAATAGAAATGCTATTAAAAAATATTCACATTCTCTCATTTCTTCTCTAAATTTGATATGCTTTTTATTTAATATAATTACACACACAAAGAAATAGATAATAATAAACATTCCTAATAATGTTTTATTAATATTCGAAATTAAATTAGGTATATCAAAATATTCCATTATTACAATATAGAAGCTTTTTGCAAATTTTTCTTGTTGTGTTATAATTCCACTTAAAACTTGTATATCTTGTATATAAAAACAATATGTTACTGCTACCATTGCTATAAATAAAATTCCATATATAAAACATTTTTTTAGTCTTTCTAGCGGTTTTTTATCTTGAAAATAGTAAATGATGAAAAATGGTAATAATAAAATTGCAAAATATTTTATAGCTGTGGCTAATGCTAAAAATAAAATACTAATAACTATTTTCTTCTTTTTCACTAAGAAATATAAAGCTGCTAACATAAAACAAATCACATATATATCATTATGCACATTTGCTATTCCCTCTATAAACATATATGGATTTAAGCCATATAATAACACAAATATTCTTTTTCCTGTTAGTTTATAAATTAAATAACAATTTATGATATGTATCAATATATTTATAAGCTTTAATGTGAAAAGAGCTACATCAATATTTCCAAATGTTATTCCTGCTACAATTTTACAAATAAATGTCCAAACTGGTCCATACACAACTGTAGTATTTGCCCAGTAATTCTCATATCCTGCTGCTAATACTGTATCTTTTTCTAAATCTACTGAATTTGATTCTACAAAATCTTTAATTGTTACATAATATGGATTTTGCCCATATTTACTATCAATTCTGCCTATTCCTAAATAGTAAAATACATCTGAACTAATAAATGGTACTACTATAGCAAATATTAATGCAATAATTGCTATATACAAATACATTTGTTTATTGTTTTTAAATAATTTATCTCTATTTTTTATAATTAAGAAATATAAAATGGTTAGTAATGTTAATATAATAAGATAAATTATCGTTTGTTCTACTCTATTTGAGTCATTTAAACAAAATTTATACCACTCATCAAAATGTAATATTGTCCCATTTTGAATCATATATATTATTGACGGTACAGCAAATGCTATTGATATTAGTAAAAATGATGTCAATATGAATTTTTTTGAGTTCAAGAATTGTAGCATTTTCTCTTTCATTAGTTATTTTCTCCTTTTTCTCCAAAATATTTGAATTGATTTTACATATTCATTTTATTTTGATAATCTAAAAGCATTTCTAATTCTTTTTAAAATTTTAACAAATATATTCTCTTTTTTTACAGTGCTTATAGCCATTCCAACATTTGTTTTCATAGGTTCAATATCTATATTTTTTGCATCTTTCTTAAAATATTGATTTGCATTTGATATAAATTGTTTCTCATTTTCTATAATTGTGTGTTTTAAATTATCTAAATCTTCTAAATTTTTACACCAAAATTTTAAATACAAATATATTATTATCAATATTGCTTCTTTACTTGTATTATTATTCTCAAAATATTCCTCAATAGAATTAAATCTTGGAACATAAGTATCATCTTTTTCATCTATAATTCTCTCCAAAATATCATATGGAATTTTGTTAATATATTCAGGTTCTAGCATATCTATAAAACTAAAAACTTCAGAATAAACTTCTCCTTTTACCATCTTCTATCATTCCTTAATCAAATAAATATTTTCTTTTATATATAAATTCTAGCTGTTTATTTAATATTTCTGAAAAGTTTTTTGTATCTACAAGGCTACCATCTAAAAATAATTTTTTTAAATTTTCTAATTTATTTATATCAGCAGAATTTTTTATCTTACTATTATATATTCTTAAAACCTCTATATTTTTAAATTCTAGCACATCTCTAATATCTACTTCAATATTATCATCTTCATCATTTAGGATTTCTAGTTCTAGTAAATCTTCTTTCATGTTAAAAATTTTTAAATCTATATTTGTATATGATAATATTATCTGCTTAAAATGATTTTTTAACTTTATATTATCTGATTTTACTGTGCAAAAATTAAGTGTAATTGTTTCCAAGTTATCTAATTGGTTGATTACGCTTAATATATTTTCATCTATATCATAAAAGTTTAGTGCCAAACTTTTTAGTTGGCTCTTACCTATTAGATTATCAAAATTATAATCTTTATCTTTCAAGTTTAAAAAAGTTTCATCATTCATCTTTCTCTCCTCTTTCTTTATCTTTTCTTTTCGATATTCTATCTTCCAAAAAACTTTTTCCCATTGATATTATTTCTGATAATCTAGTATGTTCCTTTTTTATATAATTTAATATTTGATTATGCATATCTGCATTTTGGTGCAAAGTTTGCTGTGGCACATAATATTCTGTAGTTGGTACATTTTTTTCTTTTTTTACTGTATTATCTCCATAAATATATCGTAAAATTTCATTTTGTGGAACAGTTTTTTCACAAATTTCTGTATCAAATTTTTTAAATTCATCAGGTATATAAGATCCTTGTATGTCTTCTCTTTTTTTCTTAAAATCTAAAAGCATTTTAGAGTGACCTTTAAAGTCTTTATCACTTTTTAACATGTATTTTGGTTTTTTTCCTTTTAAAATTCTAGCTTGATCAAAAGTCAAATCTACATTATACCAATCACCATCTAATTTTACTTGATTCCAACAATGTGCTCCTCCTGCAATTAGCTTAGCCTCTATTCCATAACACGCTAATATATTTCTTATAATTTCAGAATATCCAACACAAACACAAGTGCCAGTTAATAATCCACCTTCTAAATTTCTACAAGATACAAATCTAACACCTTTTCTATATGCTTCTTTATCATAAGTAATATTTGCTAATTCTCTAATCACTTTTCCGAAAATGATTTTTTCACCATCAGGCTCTTTTTTATATTTTTCTGCATCTATTTTATTTAATATATCATCAATAGCTTCCCTACATTTTTTATATGTTTCTACATCATATGGACAACGAGTTTCGTTATTCCTCTCTTGTGAATTTATATCCATTATTTGTATTGCTTGTATTCTACATTTTTCACTAAATTCTCTTAATTTTTCTAATGGTAATTCAGAAACATTTTTTATGTTTATTATAACAGGCTTATCTTTCACATATCGATTTTCTTTAATTATTCTTTCCAAATTTTCTACATTAACAACTAAAAGCCCTTCTGGCAAATCTTTGTTTATAAAACGCTTTACCTTTATCCCTTTTGGAAGATCTAAATTTTGCCAGTCATTTGCATAAGCACCTTTCCAATATACTATTCTATCTTTTTTTTCATAACTAACACTAAAATAATCTATATTTACACTCTCAATTCCTTCTGGTATATTTAGTGAAACTATATTACAACAATCTGAAAAAGCATTTTCTTCAATTTTTTTTACAGAATTAGGTAAAGAAATATGTCTTATAATTCCCGATACATTTGTAAAGGCTTTAGAAATTATTTCTACTCCATCAGGACAAACAAATCTTCCATTTTCATCTATATCTTTTTTACTTACATATCTTAAAATTTTGTCTTCTATTTCCAAATACTTCACCCTCATTTTAAAAATTTATTTTTTTCAAAATTCAGTTAACTAATTTATTTTTTGGTTATCTTTTTCAATTTTATTTTGATATCTATCCTCTTCTGAAAAAATACATCCACAATATTTTTGCATGTATAACCCTAACTCTCTTGCTTTTGCTTGTCCCTCTCTAAATCCAACTCTAAAATCTCGATACAAAAATTCCACTCCATATTTTTTTGCCATTTGATTTGCCACTTCAATTAATCCTTCATGGTTTTGATATGGACTTACTAATAGTGTTGTAGAAAAATGTGTATATCCATTTTCTTTAGCATATTTTGCTGTTTGTTCTAATCTTACTGGATAGCAGTATTCTCTGCATCTGTTTTTCAAATTGTTAACTACGTTTTTGCAAAATTCATCTAATCCATAATTTTCTTCAAATATTGCTTCTACATTTATACTTTTTGTATATTCTTTTAAGCAATCTCTCCTTGCTTTATATTCCATATATGGATGAATATTGGGGTTAAACCAATACACTGTTGGTTCAATCTCTTCTTTTCTCAGGCTATCTATACAATATACACTACATGGTGCGCAACAAGTATGTAATAATAATTTCATTTTTCTCTCTCCTTATTTTTCTTTTACTTTATAAATATACATTCCTCCAAAATTTTCTACTGTTTCACATACGACATCTTTATTATAATGTCTTTTTATAGATCATACAATATAATTATGGTAATATGATACTCCCAATCTAATATTTCCATCTACCAAATATACATTATCTTTTAATAAATCCAAAAAGGTTCCATCTAAATGATACCTATTTTTAAAATCATAATAATTTTTAGTAAATATATCCCAACCACCCATAACTCTTAGGTTAGAGAAAGCACCTTTAGGAGGCATCTCATATGCAGAATATACTAAATAACGACACTGCATTGAAGGAGCTGTATATAAATATACATTTTCTTTATGAGAATTTGTATAATTAATTAGATCTTTGTAATGACTATAATTTTCTATTTGATATCCATTGTGATATAAATTTCCTACAAATATACTAATACCTATTATAATTAGCATACATATTGCTTTTAATCCTATCCCCATTTTTTCTTTACTGTTATATTTTATCAAATATAACATCATTGCTGTTCCTAGTATATACTCAGGAATCACCACTCTTAAAACATTTCTATCTAGAATAATAAATAGAATATTTATCCCTATTGTTATAAAAAATATGGTTATTATATATTTCCTCATATTCTTATTAGAAATAAATGCTATTATAGTCATTCCCAAAAATGTTACGGTAATACACAAATTCTTCCCTGTCAATTGTTCTGTTAAATTTTCTATTATATCTTTAGGTTTTGTATTTAGCTCATAATACTTATTCTTACTTTCTTTATAATCTAAAATTTTTTGTAAATTTTCTTTACTATATATGTTTTCATCTCCATAGTTATATGTATAAAATAAAAAGTAATCCTCTTTTGACCAGCCAATTTCATCAAATATTTCTTTATTGCTTTCATAACTTGTAACTGATAAATCTTGTAGCATCACTCTTACATCATTATATTCCATATATTCTTTATATAAATCATTTGTATAATAAATTAAACAGTTACTGCCATATACTAATATTGTTATTCCTACTAGTATTAAATATTGTTTTAAGATATCCTTTAGTTTTTTAATATTATTTCTATTAGAAATATAATTATATCCTAAATATATTGTAAAAAATGGTATTACAATTAATAGCGATTGCATCCTTGTCATAATTCCTATTGTATATAATGCAATACACACTATTTTGTACTTTTTACTTTTTTCTTCTTGTTCTATTCCAGCCATTAACATCAAAAATGATGTTGCTATTAAAAGAGCTGCAACTGAAGTATATTGAATTAATTGTAATAATATGCTATAAAAAACACTTACAAATATACTATATAATATATATGAAAATTTATTTTCATTTTTCTTTAACAAAATAAAACCTATCATTGTAAAACATATAAATTGCATACTAAGCAAAAAAATTGTATGCCAATTTATCATTGGAAAAATTCTAAAACATAATCCTATCACAAAACATATAAGTGGATAAATATATATTCCTAAATTGTTATATGTTCCATCTAATCCAGAATATAAGTTATATATAAAGAAATCGTCCACTTCTTCATATTTAATAGAATATACAAGATTTGCAACAATAAAAATAATTACATTTATTAAAATTACTTTTGTTATCTTATTATTTATAATACTATTTATTTTCTTTCGTACTGCTCCCACAATATTTCCCCCTTTAAAAACTCTCTTGATATGGATATCCTAAATGTTTATATGCTGGTGGTAATACAACTCTTCCTCTTAAAGTTCTTGCAATAAATCCAATTTGAATTAAGTATGGTTCATAGACATCTTCAATAGTATCAACTTCTTCTCCAACAGTTGCTGCTAATGCTTCAATTCCAACTGGTTTTCCTGCATATTGCACAATCATAGTATCTAAAATTTTTCTATCTATTTCATCTAGTCCTAATTCGTCAATTTCCAATTTATTTAATGCATGTTTCGTTATTTTTAAAGTAATATCTCCATCTGCTAATACTGCAGCATAATCCCTTACTCTTTTTAATAAACGATTTGCAATTCTAGGTGTTCCTCTTGATCTTCTAGCAATTTCGATTGCTGCCTCTTCTTCTATGTTCACATTTAAAATACCTGCTGACCTTTTAACAATTTTAGTTAAATCTTCTACAGAATATAATTCTAATCTATGAACAATACCAAACCTATCTCTTAATGGTGTTGTTAGAGAACCTGCTTTTGTAGTTGCACCAATTAACGTGAATTTTGGTAAGTCTAATCTAATTGACCTAGCACTTGGTCCTTTTCCTATAATTATATCTAATGTATAATCTTCTAGTGCTGGATACAAAATTTCTTCAACACTTTTGCTAAGTCTATGAATTTCGTCTATAAATAGCACATCAAATTCAGATAAATTCGTAAGCAACGCTGCTAAATCTCCTGGTTTTTCAATTGCTGGTCCAGAAGTAATTTTTATATTGGAATTCATTTCATTTGATATAATGTTTGACAAAGTTGTTTTTCCCAGTCCTGGAGGGCCATATAATAACACATGGTCTAATGGCTCTCCTCTTTTTTTAGCTGCTTCTATATAAATTTTCATATTTTCTTTAATTTTATCTTGTCCAATATATTCATCTAATGTTTTTGGTCTTAATGAATTTTCTAATCGTTCTTCTCCACTATCTTCTAATTCCGGACTAATAATTCTGTCTTCTTCCATTTATAGTTTCCTCCTTTTCTTTTTGTCCAATTGGGGGTGATGATTTGGGGACGGAGAAAAAATCATCATTGTTGAAAATTAATTTATGATATAATTTTAAAAATTATAGAATGATGATTTTTTCTCCGTCCCCAAATCATCACCCCCAATTGGACATCACTATTTCAATAAGTTATTAATACTAATCGAAATTGAAATATCCAATTCCCTTCTCATGTTTTCATAATAGTCTTCTAACAATTCTCTTTCATCTTGTGGAATTTCATCTAAATTTACTTCTGTTCCATCTTTTATTCTGTACCATTTCTCATCATAATAATATCTGCTTGTAACAATTCTTTCATTATTTAAACTAATAAAGTCCTTTCTTGCAAACATATTTGTACCCAGACTAAAGCCTGCATCTCCATCTATTAAATATTCAAATGTTGGCTTAATATCTAGTTTGCTAACCGGTTTTTCTATTTTCAAATTTTCTATTCCTGGTATTTTCATTCCACAAGCCACTCTAATATAGTTTAACTTAATGTCTGTATCTGTTAAGTTTGGATCTATTGCTTGTAAAAAGTCTAGCATTTCTTCATTATACATATCTAATCCATTATGATCTCCAAATAAAAGAATAACTGTGTCATCATATAAGTTTGCCTCTTTCAATTCTTCAATAAATATTCCAAAAGCATAGTCTGCATAGTTTACTGATTCTAAATAATTCCCAAAAAATGTGTCTTTATATTTTCCTACATCTATACTCACTTTACTTCTATCTTCTAATCCATCTAAAGTAAACGATGTATGTGAAGATGCTGAAACGATATAAGAAACAAATGGCATATCATAATTTTTTAATTTTTCTACTGCCTGTCTATACAATAATTCATCTGATAGATATCCCATAATATTTTCTGATATGTCTGCAAATGAGTCTTTTAATTCTATATTTTCTACATTAAATGATTTATATACATTTTCTCTATTCCAGAAAAATCCATAGTTTCCATGTATATAAGATGTTGTATATCCTTCACTTTTAAACATAGTAAATATATCATCATATTTATTTGTATAATACCTGCTATAAGACATTCCATTTTCCATAGGATATAAAGATGTTACTGTGGAAAATTCAGAATCTGCTGTTGATGAATAACTTTGCATAAACATATTAGATATTTCTATATTTTCATTAATAAATTTATTTAAGTTTGGTGTAATTTCTTTTCCATTAATTTCTTTATTAATTACAAAGTTTTGAATAGATTCTAGTTGTAAAATTATAACATTTTTTCCTTTTGCAATACCTTGTAAATCATAATTTGTTTTTCCATATTTTTCATCATATTCTTCTTTTAAATCCTCATAATCTGCTAGCATTTCTTCTTTTGTTGCGTATTTAGCTTGATTTTTTATATTGATAGTTGTTTCTATATCTGATATATGATAACCATAAATTGTACTTTTTTTCACTTGCATGTCTTTATTAAAAGGATCTTCCTTAGTTTTCTCTATAAAATTAGTATCTACATTAATAAATAATATAATTGCCAATATCCCAACTATCACTTTAGAAATTTTTGTTCTCCATTTTGTTTTTGATTTTTTTGTAACTTTAAAAATTTTTGTGCATAAAAGTAAAATAATACATATAATATCAATAAAATAGAGAATTTCCTTTGCCTCCATAAGCATAGGCAATGTATCCATAATTTCTTCTCCATATTGGAGATTCATAATTTGTGCAACAGACAAGACCGAACTAGAATATGTATGATACAAATTGTCTGCAAATAGTAGTAAACTTAATAAAATATCAACAACAATAGTTGTAATTGTTCTTCCTCTATTTGGTAATGCACAAATAAAACCTATCAATGTGGCTATAAATGCAATTGTTCCTATTATTGTTTCATTATCCATTGTCTCTCTAATATTTATAGTATTTTGATAGAAAAATATCGTTTTTAATATTAATAAGATACCTATTAATATAGGGAAACCTATTGAATTAAAAAATGCATTGATTCCCTTTTTTATATTTTCCTTTTTGAATTTATCTTTTATCTTTTCTTTATTAAATCTATTTTTTATGCTTTCTTTAAATTTCATTTATTATTCCTTTACTTTTTTGTTTCTTATTATTTTAATTATTAAATCTGATGAACATAAATTTAAACATTATCAATAAAGTTCTCTATAATTTTTAACATTTTATGATTATTTTCTACATATGGTTTTGGTTCAAAGTCCTTCACTCTTTTTATTGCCTCTTCTAACTCTTCTATGGATTGTATTCCAATAATATTTCCACTTCTATTAAACTTTTCTACAATTTCTTTTTGGTGATTATTAACATGTTCTCCATATTCATGTAATCGTGGCACAGCAATTACCTTTTTTCCTTTTTCCAGTGAAGTAATAATTGATCCTACACCTCCATGTGTAATAATGAAGTTTGCATCTTTTTCAAATGTATCTAATTCTTCTCTGGATATAAAATCTATTACCTTCATTTTTTCACTTTTAGGCTGATATTTTGTATACCCTGCTTGTACAATTACCTCTTCATTGATTGTTTGGTTTTCTATTAATTTATCGATTTCTTTTAATAATCTATTAAAAGAGTTATTTTGTGTTCCTAACATTACAAAAATCATTAATAAATCGAACCTCCATAAACTGCTTTAGGATATAGTTTTAACATTTCTTCCCATTGGACAATAAACAAATCTGCTATTGGATATAGTAATCTTCCTGTTGCCGTTTTCTTATTTGTGTTGGCAAATGTTTCTATATAAATTACTTTACTTCCAAATATTTTTCCTAATATACACATTGGGCCTGCTGTATGTGTTCCTGTTGTCACAATTACCTTTGGTCTTAACTTAAAGTAGTAATATACTGTTTTAATACATAAATATAAGTACTTAAATATATAAGAAAATAGCTTTGCCCTCGTACCATATGGTAAAAAATCTAATTTGTCGCCATATGTTTCTTTTAGGCTTTCATTTGCTTTGTCTTTTTCTGTTATAATATGATAATCATATTTTTCAAATAATGGTGCCAATTGTAATAATTCATTTAAGTGTCCACCTGTACTTGAAATAAATAATACTTTTTTCTTTGCATTTTTTTTCATATTTTTACATTCTTCCTTTTGATTTTTCTTGTATATTATATCTTTTTTTGCTTTATCTGTCCAGTAAACCCAAAAAAATCTTATAGGGAAGTTTCTCCCCTATAAGATTTTTTAACCAAATAAACCTCTTTTTTTAATAGGTGGCTGTTCATTCATAGTTTTTGCTAATTGTACTAACAATTCTCTTTGTTCTTTAGAAAGTTTCTTTGGCGTTTGAACATTTACCGTAAATACAAAGTCCCCAACAGCATTTGAACTAACAGCTTTAAATCCCTTTCCTCTGATTACAAATTTTGTTCCTGTTTGTGTTCCTTCTGGGATTTTATATTTTTCTTTACTTCCATCTACCATTGGTATTTCCAATTCCGCTCCTAAAGTTGCTTGTGTAATGGTAATCGGTACATCACAATACACATTATTTCCTTTTCTTGAATAAATACTATGTTTCTTTAATTTAACAGTTATATATAAATCACCTTTAGGACCACCTTTTTCTCCTGGCTCTCCTTCTCCTCTTAATACAACTGTTTGCCCATCATCAATACCAGCTGGTATTTTAACTCTTATTTTTGGTTGCTTTCTAACGGTTCCTTTTCCTCTACAATTTTCACAAGGTTCTTTAATGACTTCTCCTGTTCCATGGCAATTTGTACAAGTTCTAGTTGTTTGCATTTGACCTAAAATTGTATTTTGCACTTGTCTGATTTGTCCTGTACCATTACAGGTTGGACATTTGGTAACAGATGTACCTGGTTTTGCACCAGTTCCATGACATATAGTACATTTTTCATTTCTTGTAATCGCAATTTCTTTTTCTACACCTAAAAATGCTTCTTCAAAAGTAATATCTATATGAAGGTTTAAGTCTGCACCCTTCCTTGGACCATTTTGCTTTCTGCTACTGGTTCTGCCACCAAAACCTCCTCCAAAAAATGAAGAAAAAATATCGCCCAAGTCTCCGAAATCTCCAAATCCGTCAAAACCAGAAGATGTGTAAGAATAATATCCGTTTTGTCCTCCAAATGGTCCACCTGCACCATTAAATCCTTGTGGTCCATCTGGGCCAAATTGGTCATACATTTTTCTTTTTTGTGGATCTGATAAGGTTTCATATGCTTCATTCACTTCTTTAAATTTTGCTTCTGCCTCTTCCTTATTATCTGGATTGGCATCTGGATGATATTTTTTTGCTAGCTTTCTATATGCTTTTTTTAGTTCGTCATCTGTTGCATTTTTATTAACACCTAAAACCTCATAATAATCTCTTTTTCCTGCCATTCTTTTAACCTTCTCCTCTTTCCAAATTTTCTCTTTGCATTATTTTTCGTTCTATCGCCAAGTCATGATGTTGATATCCTTCCTCACCCACATAATATGCTATCCATCTTTTTTGTTCATCTGAAACAAATTCACTATCAAATGTAAGTTTTCCATAATATCCTTCATCTCCTGCTATATATCCTTTATCTCCTAAAAGAAATTCTACAGAATTTTGTTTTCCACTTTCTCGAAATTCTTTATTTAAATTTTCATCATTTTTTATTATTATATTTGCTAAACCTATATGAGAATTCACTTTTTCACAAGAAATTTTATTTCCTTTTCTATCTATAAAAAATACTTCGCTCACGTTTTACTCCTTCTGTCCAATTGAGTGATGATTTGGGGACGGAGAAAAAATCATCACTATAATATTTTAAAAATTAAATTATAAATATAAATTGTTTCTAATAATGATGATTTTTTCTCCGTCCCCAAATCATCACCAATTGGACAAAAAGGGAAATTTGAGTCAAGTCCCCAAAATCCCTTTTTATTTATTACTTGTTGTCATCTTCTACCTTATAATCTGCATCATATACATTTCCGTCTTTTCCTTGTGCATTTCCATTATCTTCTGCTCCTGCTTGTGCAGCATTTGGGTCAGCTCCTTGAGCTCCATTTGGATTTGCATTTTTATATAATTGTTCAGACATATCATAGAATACTTTTGTTAATTTTTCTGTTGCTTCTTTGATTTTTTCTGTATCATTTGATTCTAATGCTTTCTTTGTATTATCAATTTCTGTTTCAACTTTTGCTTTTTCTTCCCCGCTAATTTTATCTCCTAAGTCTTTTAATGTTTTTTCACTATTATATACTAAGCTTTCAGCATTATTTCTAACTTCGATTTCTTCTTTCTTTTTCTTATCTTCAGCTGCATGTGCTTCTGCATCTTTTACAGCTTTATCGATGTCTTCATCTGTTAAATTTGTTGAAGCTGTGATAGATACATTTTGGCTATTTCCTGTTGCCATATCTTTTGCAGATACATGAACAATACCATTAGCATCTATATCAAATGTTACTTCGATTTGTGGTACTCCTCTTGGTGCTGCTGGAATTCCTGTTAGTTGGAATCTTCCTAAAGTTTTGTTATATGCAGCCATTTCTCTTTCACCTTGTAATACGTGAACTTCTACTGATGTTTGACCATCTGCTGCTGTTGAGAAGATTTGTGATTTTTTAGTTGGTATAGTTGTATTTCTTTCAATTAATTTTGTAAACACACCACCATATGTTTCAATACCTAATGATAATGGTGTTACATCTAGTAATACTAAATCTTTTACATCTCCTGATAGAACACCACCTTGAATAGCTGCACCAATTGCAACACATTCATCTGGGTTAATTCCTTTATCTGGTTCTTTTCCTGTTATTCTTTTTACAACTTCTTGTACAGCTGGTACTCTTGTAGAACCACCAACTAATAATACTTTATGAATATCATTTGAAGTTAATCCTGCATCTTTTAATGCTTGATTTACAGGTCCTGCAGTTGCTTCTACTAAATCATGAATTAATTCTTCAAATTTTGCTCT
>CALXAE010000016.1 GCA_944386205.1 uncultured Clostridia bacterium | reverse complement strand
TAACATCAGAAAAAGATGCAAAATGGCCTTCATTAAAAGAATTAAAAGAAACAGATTTATTTAAGAATTTAAAATAATAAATGAAAGGAATGTAGAAAAAATGAAAAACAATATTTTAGTAACAGGAGCAGCTGGATTTATAGGAGCAAATTTTGCAGAATTTTTTGTAAACAAACATCCAGACTATAATGTAATTGTATTAGACAAATTAACATATGCAGGAAATATGGATAACTTAAAAAAAGTAATGGATAAAATTACTTTTGAAAAAGGAGATATTTGTGATTTTAAATTTGTAACAGAATTATTTAAAAAATATGATATTAATGGTGTTATCCATTTTGCAGCAGAATCTCATGTAGATAATAGTATTAAAACACCATTTATCTTCACACAAACCAATGTATTGGGAACACATACTCTTTTAGAAGTAGCAAAACAAACATGGGGAGAAGGAAGCAGTAACAAATTTGTTCATATATCAACAGATGAAGTATATGGAACTTTAGGAGAAGAGGGATACTTTACAGAAAAATCTCCAATACAACCAAACAGCCCATATTCAGCATCAAAAGCAAGTTCAGATTTAATTGCTTTAGCATATCATGAAACATATAAAATGAATGTAACCGTAACCAACTGTTCTAACAATTATGGTCCATATCAACATAATGAAAAATTAATTCCACATATGATTAAATTAGCTTTAAAAGATGAAAAATTACCAGTTTATGGAACAGGAAAAAATATTAGAGATTGGCTATATGTAGAAGATCATTGCGAAGCAATCGACTTAGTATTCCATAATGGAAAAGCTGGAGAAAGATATAATATTGGTGGACATAATGAAAAGAGAAATATCGAAATTGTTAAATTAATTTTAAAGAGATTAGATAAACCAGAATCATTAATTGAATTTGTTGAGGATAGAAAAGGACATGATTATAGATATGCTATAGATCCAACTAAAATCAAAAATGAACTAGGTTGGTATCCAAAAACAAAATTTGAAGATGGAATTGTAAAAACAATTGACTGGTATCTAGAAAATCCAGAGTGGTTAAACTAAAAGGAGGAGACATTGAATACAAAGGAAAAATTAATAAGATACAAAAAGAATAATGTTAGATTATTTCCCTTGTACAAAATGGTATCATGGGACTTACTGTTCTATTATCCAATTATATTTTTATTTTTAACACAAGTAAAAGGATTTTCGGCATCGCAAGTATTATTTTCTGATGCCTTCTATACACTATCAAATACTTTCTGGCAAATACCAGTCACAAGATTGGTGGATAGAGTTGGCAAAAAGAATTCGTTAATTGTTGGAAATATATTATATACCTTAAGTATAGTTTCAATGATTTTTATGCATGAATATTATGAATTGTTAATCATTCAATTTATATATGCGTTAGGATACTCTATAAAAGGCATCTGCGAAGCAAACATCTTATATGATTCATTGCCAGGAAGTAATAAACGAGGAAAGGTATTTTCTACAATTGATGGAAAATCCTCTTCTTACTTCTATATATTTGAAGCCATTGCCTCTGCAATAGCTGGATTTACATTTGTTATTAATGGATATATTCCTATGGTATTATGTTTTATTTGTTGTACAATTGCGACCATTTTATCTTTTAAATTTAGACATACCGCAATTGTACAAAATAAAGTAGAACCAATTAGATTTACAGAATATATGGGACAATTAAAGAGTTCTTTTATATATTTTTTAAAATCTAAGAGGATACGTTCTTTAATAATATTTAATGCATTATTAATGGGAACAATAACAGGAATTGTTAATTTAAGAAGTAGTATGTTAAATGAAATGCAGGTACCAGAACAATATTTTGGAATTATATTTGCTATTTTACAACTTGTTGCAGCTATATCTACAAGAAATACAGAAAAAATACATGAAATCTTTAAAAATAAGACATTAGCTTGGCTAGGAATTCATATTGTAGTGTCTTGCATAATTATTGGATTTGTAGGACGAGATCAACTATCAAAATCGTCACTTATCTTAATCGTTGTGCTATTTGCAATTCAATATGCAATAAAAGGACCATATATTGGATTAATCACAAGGTACTTGAATAATTTTACCAATAGGAATATACGCCCTAAGATATCTGCATTGCGATATTTAACAGCCAACTTAGCAACAGCCATTATTTCATTAATATGTTCAGGGTTATTGTCAGTAACTACAACAGCTAATACATTTATAATTATAGGTTGTCTAACAACAATCGGTGTTATTTTATTATTAGATTATATGAAAGATAAAGTAGGATTACGACCGGAAAAATATAGTGAAGAAGACATACGATATAGTATTAATCGACCAGAAAAATAAAAAAGGAGAATTTATATATGCAAGAATTTATGTTATCAATAATGGAGCAATTTGGATATTTAGGTGTATTTTTATTAATTGCAATAGAAAACATTTTTCCACCAATTCCATCAGAAGCAGTCCTATTATTTGGAGGATTTATGACTACATATACAAATTTGAATATAGTAGTTATGATTGTCGCTGCAACATTAGGATCACTTGTTGGTGCCATTGTTTTATATTATGTAGGAAAAATACTTAACAAAGAAAGATTAAAGAAAATTGTTTCAGGCAAAGTTGGAAAAGTCTTAAGATTAAAAAATGAGGATATTGACAAAGCAGATAAGTGGTTTGATGAAAAAGGAAACAAAACTGTATTTTTCTGTAGATTTATTCCAATTGTTAGAAGTTTAATTTCAATACCAGCAGGAATGAGTGAAATGCCAATGCCTAAATTTCTAATATATACAATAGCAGGTTCAACAATATGGAATACAGTTTTATTAACAGTAGGAAATAAATTGGGAGAAAATTGGGCAAGTATGTTAGGTATATTTGAGCAATATTCTCATATTACATTAATTGTATTAGTAATTATATTTGTTTTAGCTTGTGTGATTTTTTACCTTAAGAAAACAAATAAATTTGTATTTAAAAAGAAAGATAAAGATATAGAAGCTTAAGCAAGCATATTATTATTTATAGAAATTTTTTATAAAAACTTGAAAATACTATGAAAGATATGGTAAAATAATAGAGAATTTAAAAGAAAGGTTAAATTGGTGGAAATAATGATTATTAATAAACTAACAACTTTAAAATAAGATATAATCATATTTTAGAATGGTTTATTAATAATGCAAATTTTTATAATAAGAAAAAACTACTAATTTAATACTATTAAAACATAAATGTAAATGATAAACCTCTTCTTTGATATGATTAAAGGAGGGGTTTTTATGGTATTAGAATTAAAAAATATCTCGAAATATTATGGAGATAGAAAAATATTAGAAATTGAAAATTTAAAAATATATGAAAATGAAAAAATAGGAATTGTAGGACAAAATGGTTCTGGAAAAACAACATTACTCAATATTATCTCTGGAGCATTAAAACCAGATACAGGAGAGATTATTAGAAAACAAAAAATAATATATCTGGAACAATTTGAAGAAATAAACAATGAAAATTTAAACTTAAGTGGTGGAGAAAAGAAGAAGAAAGCATTTAATCAAAAAATATTAAGACAAACAGGTATATTGCTAATAGATGAGCCATCAAGTAATTTAGACGAAAATGGAATACAGTATATAAAAAAAGAATTAAAAAAATATAATGGTACAATTCTTATCATATCTCATGATAGAAGTTTATTAGATGAAATTTGTACAGGGATTATTGAAATAAAAGATGGTAAAGTAAAAAAATATGATGGGAATTATTCTAGTTATAAAATACAAAAAGAAGCAGAAATCAAAAGACAGCAATTTGAATATAGGCAATACATCGAAGAAAAAAATAGATTACAAAAAGCAATTATGATTTCTAAAAATACAGCAAAAGAAATTAGAAAAACACCAAAACGAATGGGGAACTCTGAAGCAAGACTTCATAAAAGAGGTGTTGAAAATGTAAGAGAAAAACTAGAAGGACATACAAATGCATTAAAAACAAGACTAGAAAAATTAGAAGTAAAAGAAAAACCACATACCAATTCTCAAATATATATGCAATATCAAACAGAAACAACCATAAAAAGTAAAATAGCTATTGATATACAAAACTTAACATTGCAATTAGGAAAAAAATGTTTATTTGAAAATGCAAGTTGTGTTATAAAAACCAATCATAAAACGGCATTAATAGGAGAAAATGGGGTAGGAAAAACAACTTTAATTAATGAGATTATCAAAAATACTAATAAATCTATCAAAATAAATCCAGGTATAAAAATAGGATATTTTAGCCAAGACTTTACAAACTTGAATTTTCAAAAATCTGTTATAGAAAATGTCATGCAAGATACAAATCAATCAGAAAAAGTGGTAAAAAATGTATTAGCAAACCTTTTATTTAAAGATAAAGATATTAATAAGAAAATAGAAAATTTAAGTGGAGGAGAACGCGTAAAAGCTTCTATTGCTAAAATATTAGTGTCAGAAAATAATATGTTAATCTTAGATGAACCAACCAATTTTTTAGATATAGAATCTATTGAAAGCTTGGAAAAATTGCTAAAAGAATATAATGGAACGATTTTATTTGTCACACATGATAAAACATTTATTGACAATATAGCAACAGATATCTTGCTTATAAAAAATCATAAAATCATCGAACATGAAGGAAACTATACAAGTTATTTGCAATATCAACAAGAAAAATCAAAGAAAAAGGAAACATATACTGAAAACAATAAATTATTATTAGATTTTAAATTGTCACAAATTAGTTCAGAATTATCTGTTACAAAAGATGAAAAGAGAAAAAAGGAATTGGAAGAAGAATTTAATCGATTAATACAATTACGAAATTTGACTGATTAGATAAAAAACAATATAATGTAGGAAACAAAGGAAAAGGTGATAAAGATGATTAGAAAAATAAGAGAAGATGATTTAACAAATGTAATGACATTATGGGTAAAAGCAAACTTTAAAGCCAATAGTTTCATAGAAAAAGACTACTGGTTAGAAATCTATAATCAAGTAAAAATAGACTTTTTGGAAAACTTTAAAACCTATGTATATGTAGAAAATGAAGAAATTTTAGGATTTATTTCTATTCATGATGATGAAATTAAAGCAATATGTGTAAAAGAGGAAAATAAAAGAAATGGAATTGGAACAAAATTATTAAACTATTGTAGAGATAATCTTAAAGAAAATGAAGAACTCTATATAAAAATTTTTGAAAAAAATATGAATGGTATCTTGTTTTTTTCAAAATTACAATTTAAGAATAGTAAAGTACAATTAAATGAACAGTTTAATGAAACAGAATATGTTATGACATGGAAAAAAGAATAATTTAGAAATGCAAAGATAAAGCATAAAATTGCTTTGTCTTTTATTTTATATATTAGAAAGTCATATTTGTTTTTGGGTGGATAAAAAACATTATTGTTTTACCATCTTAAGAAAAATTTAATAATTCATAAAAAAATACTTAATAAATACCTGATATACTAAATGTGACAAAAATGTAAGACAAAAATATAGTAAAATGCATACAATTTAGGAAAAATGTGGTATAATATATATGTTATAGTTTATTTTAACATAAACAGAAAGGATAAAAATGAGTAGAAAAAGTAAGATAAAAATATTGAGAATACTATTGGCAATTATTGCTGTTGCAATTATTATAGGTATTATTATTTATTTGATACCAGTTATGAAAAACTTAAGTACAGTAGAAGGACAAGAAGCATTTAGAAATAAAGTAAATGATTCTGGATTTTTAGGTTTACTTATGTTATTCGGTTTACAAGTAGCACAAATATTTCTAATTATCTTACCAGGAGAACCGATAGAAATATTAGCTGGTATGTGTTATGGAGGCTGGGGAGGCTTATTGTTTATAACTATATCAGTATTTATTCTTACAACAGCCATATTTTTTTTAGTCAGAAAACTTGGAAGAAAATTTGTTTATGATATTTGTGATGAAGAAAAAGTAAAGAAAATTGAAAATAGCAAACTATTTAAAAATCCTAAAAAAATTGAATGGATAATGATTATATTATTTATGATACCAGGAACGCCAAAAGATTTATTGGTATATATTGCAGGATTGTTACCAATAAAACCATTAAGATTTATCTTAATATCAACATTTGCAAGATTACCATCAGTTGTTTCATCAACATTTGCAGGAAATACGTTAATGAAAGGAGATTGGCAATCCAGTTTAGTTATATATGCTATCACATTTATACTAGTTGGAATTATCGTATTTATTGCTAATAAATTTGATAAAAGCAAAACAACAGAGGAAGCGTTAAAATCCATACAAAACGATATAAAATAGAAAGGAAATAAGGGGAAATATATGAATGAAGTATTAACATCTAAAACTACGAAAGATAAAATAATAGAATATATAATATATTTTTTCATATATTCTTTTATAGGATGGTTGATAGAAACCATTTATGCTTTATTTGTACATGGCTATTTTGTAAAAAGAGGATTTCTATTTGGACCAATTTGTCCAATTTATGGCTTTGGAGCAGTATTACTATTGCTAGCAACAAAAAAACTATACAAAAAGCCATTTTTGAAATTTTTAATTGCAACCATTGCTTTTACCTTATTTGAATATATGGTTTCTTTTATATTAGAAATGTTATTTGGATTAAGATGGTGGGATTACTCAAATGACTTTTTAAATATTCAAGGAAGAGTTAGTTTGTTGTATTCTATATTTTGGGGTGTTATCGGACTAATTTTATTAGAAAAATTACACCCATACATACAAGACAAAATACAGAAAATAACCAAAGGAAATACAAATAATATCCAGAAAATTGTTTGTTTAGTTCTTATTATTATATTAATATTAGATACTGTTTTTTCAGTGTTAAAATATCTACAGTAAATTTTGTCCAATTGGGGACGTTTCTTTTTGAGACATTTTTATGTTAACACATCAAATTGTTAACATAAAAATGTCTCAAAAAGAAACGTCCCCAATTGGACAATTTAATTTTTCTTAAGAATTTATTCAAATAAATTTAAGAAACCCTAAAAATATTATTAAGATTTGCATGATATATTAAAATTACAAAAATGTAATAGAAATGTAAGACAAAGCAATTTGAACAAATCAAAAAGTCTTATAAAATGATAATATAAGGGGTGGAGCAAATGAAAAAAGAAAAATGGATAAATGAATTGATAAAATTATTTTGGGTATTCATTATTGGAAGTTTAATTGGATATGTTGTAGAAATGATTGTAGGATTAGTTCAAAATGGGCATTTTGTTTCAAGACAGGGACTGGTATTTGGTCCATTTGCACAGGTCTATGGATTAGGAATTTTGGCATATTATTTGATTGTTCCAAAAATTAAAGGTGGTTATGTAAAAATCTTTTTTGTCACGATGATATTAGGTGGCATTGTAGAATATTTATGTTCTTATTTTCAAGAAGCATTATTTGGAACAATATCATGGGATTATTCTCACTTATGGTTTAATATAAATGGTAGGACAAGTTTATTGCATTGTACATATTGGGGAATAGGAGGCGTGTTGTTTATGAAATATGTATTGCCTATCATCAATCACATAGATAAAATTATTAAAAATCAATATTTTAGAACTATAACTGCATTATTTGCAATATTTATGATATTTAATATATCTGTATCTTCAATGGCAGCTATTAGACAAGATGAAAGAAATCGCCAAATTGCTGCTTCAAATAATATTGATGTGTTTTTTGATAAATATTATTCTGATGAAGTTATGGATACGATATATGAAAATAAAATAGAAGTAAAAAAATAAAATTTGTTGACTAAGACAATAAGCATAGAATAGTAATATAATTTACTATTCTATTTTTTGCCTTTAATTTCATAAAATAGCAAGCATTATTTACATAAAATCATATTATATATAGAAGCTTAACCTTGTTGTATGCGGAAAAATCTACATAGGATAATATGAAATCCGATTTTTCCTATTCAATAAGAGAACAATAAGAAAACTGAAAGGAGGAATCTATTTGGATGTTAAAGGTAAAAAAATAGGATTTGTTTTAACAGGATCGTTTTGTACATTTCAGAAAGTGTTACCTAAAATGAAAGAACTTATTAAAAAAGAAGCGGAAATTGTACCAATCATGTCATTTAATAGTTATGAATTAGATACAAAATTTGGTAAAGCGAAAGACTTTATTAAAGAAATAGAAGAAATGGCAGGAAAAGAAATTATCCATACCATTCCTGGTGCAGAACCCATAGGTCCTAAAAAAATGACAGATATTATGATAATTGCACCATGTTCTGGAAACACAATGTCAAAACTGGCCTGTGATATTATAGATACACCTGCTACTATGGCTGCTAAATCACATTTAAGAAATAATAGACCACTAGTCATTGCACCTTCGACCAATAATGGATTAAGTGGAAATGCTGAAAATATAGGAAGATTACTAAATAGGAAGAATTATTATTTTGTACCATTTAAGCAGGATAATCCCATAACCAAGCCAAGGTCTATAGTGTTTGATGCAGAATACATCATAAAAACAATAGAATATGCTTTAGAAGGGGAACAGATTAGTCCCATATTAATTTAGAAAAAACAAACGTTTTTTTTGTAAAACCTATTGACAAAGAATAAATGTTCGTATATAATACAAATATAGCGAACATTTATTCATCGAGGAGGGGTTGTTATGAAAAATATAAAAATTATTAATAAGAATAAATTTATAAGAACAATTATCATTTTAGCAATTTTGATAGGAGCAATCATATCTGTGTTCAACAATCGAGCATATTCTAATACAGAAGAAAAATACAAAACAGAATATGTTGTAAAAGGAGAAACACTATGGGGGATCGCGGAAAAAGAAATACAAGAGAATCCTTATTTTGAAAATGAAGATATTCAAAATGTTATATTAGAAATAAAAAGGGAAAATCATATGACAACAAGTGAATTAAAAGAGGGAATGGAATTAAAAATTCCAACTTATTAAAAAATACTACAAATCTAATTTCACTAGATTTAGCATTTGCTATATTAAAAAAACGGGGCAAAAGATTTGATTTAGAAGTATCAAATTTTTTAAACTTGCCTCGTTTTTTCTATTGTATATATTTGATTCTTATGATAAAATTTCAAATGAAAGGAATGATAAAAAATGGAAACTTCACAAGATAAATATAATTGGAAATTAACAGATTTATTTGAAAACAAGGAGGCTTTTCATGAAGCAATAAAAGAAATGAAAACTCTTTTAAAACAAATAGAAACATACAAAGGAATACTATGTAATAGTGCAGATAATTTGTATAAATGTTATCACATATATGAAACTGTATTAATGCAATATGACAAAATCTACTCTTATGGAATGTTTTCTTATCATCTAAATATGGCAGACCAAGAAGGAATAAAACTATTTAAAGAAGTAGAAAGCTTATCATCAGAATTGAGTACAGTTACATCTTTTATAAATCCTGAAATTACTTTTGCAGATGAAAATGTAATTAAACAATATTTAGAAGAAGATGAAAGATTAAAACCATATGAAAGAGATATAAAAGATACCTTAGAAAAGAAAAAACATACGTTAAGCAAAGAAGAAGAAAATCTACTTGCAAACTATTCAGAAATATTTTCTGGACCAGAAAATATATATGACATTTTAACAAATGCAGAATTTAAATTTGGAACTCTAAAAAATGAAGAAGGAAAAGAAGTTGAATTAACAGATGCAACTTATACAAATTATTTAAAAAGTAGTAATAACAAAGTAAGAAAACAAGCCTTTGACCTAATGTATAAAAAGTATGGAGAATTTAATAATACGATAACAGAAATGTATTTAGCAAATGTAAAACAAACGGTTATAACCGCAAAATTAAGAAAATATACATCTTCATTAGAAGCTGCAACGATTTATGATGATGCAACTATAAAAGTATATGAGGCTTTGATGAGAGGAGTAAATGAAGGTTTAGAAGTAAATTATGAATTTATATCTCTAAAAAAGAAATTATTAGAGATGAAAGAAATGCATATGTATGATCTATATGTAAACCCATTTCAGGAAAAGAAAGATAGTATATCTTTTGAAGAGGCAAAACAAGAAGTTAAAAAAGCATTAGCTATATTAGGAGAAGAATATAGTCGTTTATTAGACGAAGCCTTTGAAAATAATTGGATAGACGTTTATGAAAAAACAAATAAAAGAGGTGGAGCATATAGTTCAGGTGTATATGGTGTGCATCCATTTGTACTTATGAGTTTTACAGAAAATAAAAGAGATGTCAGCACAATTGCCCATGAATTAGGACATAGTATCCATTCATATTATTCTAACAAACACCAAAACATCATTGATGCAAACTATACGATTATGGTAGCAGAAGTTGCCTCTACTGTAAATGAAATTCTACTTAGTGAATATCAAATAAAAAATGAAAAAGATGAAAAGAAAAAAGCAGAATTAATTTATGAATTATTAGAAATGATAAGAGCAACTTTTTATAGACAATCTATGTTTGCAGAATTTGAAAAGCAAGTTCATGAAAGAATTGAAAATGGAGAGATGTTGTCAGCAGAAGACCTAAATACAGCATATTACCAATTAAATCAAAAATATTTTGGAAATGATATTGTTATTGATAAAGAAATTCAATACGAATGGTCAAGAATACCACATTTTTATACAGATTTTTATGTATATAAATATGCAACTGGAATATCAGCAGCAATTTGTATTGCTACAAAGATTTTGAATAAAGAAGAGGGATTTGTAGAAAAATATATTCATATGTTAAGTCAAGGATGTATGAAAAAATCAGTAGATTTGCTAAAAATGGTAGATGTTGACTTAGAAAATCCACAAACTTATGAATTAACAACACAATTTTACAAAGATAAAATTGATGAGTTGAAAAGTTTAATATAAGAAAGGGCTAATATATGAGAGAAAAAAAGCTAAAAAAAGAGAAAATAGTAGAAGAAAAAAAGATAGATAAAGTACTAGACAATAAAACAATAGTAGAAGAAAGTAATACAGAAACAAATCAAGAAAAAGATATAAATCAAGGTAAAGAAAAGAAAAAAATAACAATTAATGGAATTAGTATATGGAGAATTTTAGCTTATTTTATTATTTACAGTGTGGCAGGATATATTATTGAAACACTATATGGTATGATTACGAAAGGTGTTTGGGAAAGTAGACAAAGCTTTTTGTATGGTCCATTTTGTGGTATTTACGGATTAGGTGCAGTTGTAATGATTGTATGCTTACATAAGTTTCCTAAAAAGTTTAATGCTCTATTTATTGGTGGATTTATAGTAGGTTCTGTCGTAGAATATGTTGTAAGCTTTGCTGGAGAAATGTTACTAGGTGTTAAATGGTGGGATTATTCTAATATGCCACTAAATATTAATGGAAGAATTTGTGTGTATTTTTCAGTTTTCTGGGGATTTTTAGGAATATATCTAATAGCATCTCTAAATCCAAAAGTAGATAGAATTATAAATTGGATTAAAGGAAAATTTAAAACATATAAAGGATTGAAAACCTGTGTAGTAACAGTATTTGTATTATTAATGATTGACTGTATAGCAACTGGATTTGCCATTGAATTTTTCTTGGTAAGAGTGATTGTTCAGCATGATATTAATGTTGCGAATAAAGAACAGGTTATAGAACAATATGATAAGATTTATGGAAATGAAAATCTTTCAAAATTTATTTATGAATTTTGGGGAGATAAGAAAATGATAAGAACATTTCCAAACTTGAAAGTTACGGATAAAGATGGAAATATTGTTTATATAGATAGTTTATTAGGCATACAGCCATATTATTTAAAAGTACATGATAAAAATAATAAGAATAATGAAGAAGTAGAGGCTGATATAAAAGGGGAATAATATAAAAATTGTTATGCTAAAATATCAAGAAAATGAATATTATATATGTATATAAATATATTATATGGAAAAAAATGTAAAATTTTTAAGAAAATTGTTGACGCTATAATTTAATAGTGCTATACTAAAAATATGCTAATGAAATATATTAGCATAATAAGTATGAATGTGCAAATATAGGAGGAATTAAATAATGAAAAAATTTTCAAAATTAATAGTTACTTCTATGTTGGCATTTGCTATGTTAGTAGGAGTATCAATACCAGTAAAAGCAGCAGAGCTACAGACAATGGCAAACGATGAGATAAATGTAGCAGATGTGCAGCAACGGTCAGGAAATCTTATAGCACAATATGATTGTAGGAGAGGAGTAATTACACAAGGAATGACCCTTGACCCCGTTACCTTAACATCTCGAGCCAAAACTATTAGGTTTTGTGTTGATGGAATTAATGGCATCCTTAATATTCGTCTTACTAATCAAACTACTGGTGACTCAAGAAGTTTTACTGCAATAGGAGATGGTAGATGGAGTGAACTAACATATGTGACTTATATGGATACTGGTACATACAGTGTAAGAGTTGAATATGCTGATGGAATGGCTCATACCAGATTGAGAATGCAGTTTTACAACTAATTAGAAACACAATAAATTAAATT
The DNA here is from genome assembly GCA_944386205.1 of uncultured Clostridia bacterium. Taxonomy (GTDB): domain Bacteria; phylum Bacillota; class Clostridia; order TANB77; family CAG-508; genus CAG-269. The sequence continues at coordinate 10,869 of CALXAE010000016.1, read as the reverse complement.
TCTTGCACATTCATATCTTATTAGGAGGTGGAGTTAGAAATCACTTCACCTCTTTTCATATTAAATAAATATCTAAGCAAATACAAAAATATAAATAATATTGAAAAAGTCAGGGGTAAAACATATGAAAATAGAAAGTAGATTATCATTTAATAATATGAAGAAAAATATAAAAAGGACTGTACTTACAACTATATCGATAGTAGTATGTACATTTCTTATGCTAATGACAGTTTTAATCATATCTAGCATTAGAAATGGCATAAGCGAAAAAGCAAATCAAAAGTATAATGATTATCACTTTATTATAAAAAATTTGGATGCAGACAGTTTTAATCGTATAAAAAATAAACCATACATTGAAAAAATGTATGTCCAATATAATGAGGATGAACCATTAGAAGAATTAAATACAAATGTGAATCCTTTTCGAGATGCAGATAAAATAAGTTTATATATTAAATGTACGGATATAGAAGATACATATAAATATTCTTCTAATATGATTCAAACCTTGAATTTTTCTATTAGCGAAGCTCAAAGTAATTGTAAATTTAATGAAAATTTACTGACGGTTTATGGTCTTATGAAGACAGAATTAGATTATACAGATGCTTCACAAACATCTATCATGTATAAAGACGTATTGAATTTTTCACATGTTATCAATATAATGATAATATTAATATTGGTTGTTTTCTCTATTTTATTTATTATCATATTATACAATGCATTCTTAATAACAATAGATGAAAGAAAAAAAGAATATGCCATATTAAACAGTATAGGTGCAACAGAAGGGCAAGTCTTAAAAATGATATTCAAAGAAACAACGATTATGGCGGTTGTTGGGGTTGGTATAGGATTAATGATTTCTTTTTTAGGAGCACATGGCATTTTAAGTATGTTAAATAATACACTTGCTCCTGCTGAACTTTATTTTAATTTAGTAATTGATTTTAGATATATCATTTTAGCCATTATGATTGTTTTATTTAATATTTATATATCTGCAATTATTCCTAGTATAAAAGCAAGTAGTGCATCTGTGATTGGAAATATAAGAAGTAATCAACAAATAAAATATAAAAAAAGTCATAATATTTTAAGAAAAATATTACCAATAGAAGGAAGATTAGCCTTAAACAATGCAAAAAGAAATAGAAGTAGATATAGAGTTATTACAATTTTACTTACAGTTTGCATGACCTCTTATATTGCAGTAACCACATATGTTAACTATGAAAAAGAAGCAGCTAGTTTGGTTACAGAATATGATGTTGATGCAGGATTCGTATTTTATCCATCAAATACAGATTACAAATTTTTGATGAATGATTATGCCAAACAATCTGGAGATGAAATAGAATGTATAGAATATAAGACGATGGGACTTTATAGTTTTGTAGAACCAATAGATGCTGTTATTAATGATGAATATATTTATACAGTTGATAATAATAAAAGACTAATACCTATAGAATTGATAGGATTAGAGGATAAAGAATACAAAAAGTACATAGAAAAGGTAAATGCACATTATGGAGATGGCATTATTTATAATAGCTTTTTAACAGATGATACTACTTATCAATATGAAACTAGGTTTAAGTCTTCAAAAGATTTAAAATTTACGATTGTAGACGATTATTATAATCTTGAAAAAAATATGCCTGAACGTAAAATAATTGATAATGAAAATTTGCAAGAAAATTTTGTATTAACAGATGAAATTCTAGAGGGATTTCAAGAATATAAAACAGAATATGGACATGCAACAACTATATTTATTAATATGGATACATATAATAAAATCGAGAAAAAAGTGAAAGATTATATAACAACAACGAATACCTCTTCTGTATTCTGGCTTCATAATAGGGATGAAAATAATAATTTTCCAACACTTGTTAAAGTAAAGTGTGAGAATATTATCTCTTTTTCACATTACATAGATGAAAGAAAAAATTCCGATTTCTTTGCATATTATTATTCATTAGGCAATCAACAAAAACTAATATATTTAGAAGTGATTCAATTTATATTAAAAATTGTTATAACAACTATTATCGTTATAGGAAGTATAAGTGCTATAAATATAATTAGTGTAAGTATATATGAAAGAAAGCAAGAATTTGAAGTATTATCTTATTTAGGAGCTACTAAAGGAAATATCTATAAAATTCTTATATATGAATGTATTTATATGTTTCTAAAGGCAAGTATTATTTCCGCGATTTTATCGATACCAATTGTGTTTACTATCATAAAACAAATGGAAAACACTATAATTTTAAATCGATTATTAGTACCGTTTGGAGACATTGCTATATTCTTTGCATTATTGTTTGTACTATCTTTATGTATAACCATATATTGTGCAAAGTCAAGCAAAACATATCAGACGAATACACCTAGAAAGGGATGAAATAGAAAATGAAAATCTTAAAAGTAGAAAATGTAAGTAAAATTTATGGTAAAGGAGATGCCCAAGTAATAGCCTTAAATGATATATCTTTTGAAGTAGAAGAAGGACAGTTTATAGCTATTATTGGACCTTCTGGAAGTGGAAAGTCTACACTTTTACATACTATTGCAGGATTAGAGCCACCAACTAAAGGAAACGTATATTTTTACGATAAAAACTTATACAAAATGAATAAAAAAGAGCGAACAATTTTAAGAAGACAAAAAATAGGAATTATATATCAATTTTATAACTTAATTCCTACTTTAAATGTGGAAGAAAATATCCTTTTACCAATAGAATTGGATAAACAAAAAGTTGATAGACAAAAATTAGAAGATATTATTACATTTTTAAATTTAACTGATAGAAAAAAACATTTGCCTAATGAATTATCTGGAGGGCAACAACAAAAAGTGGCGATTGGTAGAGCTTTAATGATAAATCCAACGATTATTTTAGCAGATGAACCAACAGGCAATTTAGATACGAAATCAAGTGATGAAATTATACAATTATTAAAAAAAGCAAATAAAGAGTATAAACAAACAATTATGCTTATAACACATAATATGGAGATTGCTAAATTAGCAGATAGAGTTATAAAAATAGAAGATGGGAAAATTTAAGAACGGCTTTTATTGATAAAACAAATATAGAATGTTATAATAAATATGATTATAAAAAATAGGAGGTTGAAGCATGATGAATACAATAAAAAAAGTACTAGCACTTTTATTAATTTTCATGATGATAATACCAATCAGTTTACCAGTAATTTCTAAAGCAATAGATTTAGGGATTATATCAAGAGCGAATGCAACAATAGATGTGGAATTGAAAAGAGATGAGGAAAATCCCAATATTGTGCATATAACCGCAACAGATACTACATATAACATAACAGATTTAAAATATACACATCAGTATATAAATACAGATAATATAGATTATTTTGAACAAGATAATGATGATGTATACACATTTGATATAACACCAGCACAAACAATTGAAGAAACTTTTGAATTAGATGGTTATGGCAGTTATACAGTATATGCTAAAAATTCGAGAAGAGATAGGTTTTTAGCAAGACTTACAGTAAGTGATCCAAGTGATATGCCACAAATCACATTAACAAAAGATGAAGAAAATCCATTAATTTTAACAATTCAAGTAACAAGTAACAATAGCACAATAACAACATTAAAAATTGCTAAAAAGGAAAATATTAATGATAATATTGATTTTAGTACAGAAGGTACAGATATTGAATTTATGGAAAGCAATAATGTTACTGTAAGATATACAGACATTACAGAAGAGGGGCTATATGTTGTTTATGCAGAAGATAGTGAAGGAAATAGAACAGCACGTCAGATATATGTAGCAGAACAAAATACACCAATTACAGTAGAAATTGCAGAAGGTAGCAATCCAAGAGAAGTCAATTTACAAATTTCAGATGCAATATGTAATATTGTAGCTGTAAAAGTAGCAAGAAGTTCAGAAATATCTGATTTTGATGATTTTGCAACAATAGAAGGCCTACCTATTACACAAGGTCAAAATGTAGATGTAACATATACCGCACCAGAAGATGATACATATGTATTTTATATAGAAGATGAAGCTGGTTATCGTGTTATGACACAAAGGAGAATTACTACTGAAGAAAGTAGTATGCAAGTAACTATTGAACAAGCTGAAAATGCACCTGGAAACTTAACAATAACAGCAACTAACAATATATGTAATATTGTAGAAATGAAAGTGGCTATTGGAGATGATATTAACATAGACTATTTTGAAAATAATGGAGAAGAAATTCCAATAGAACTAGGAAGAGAAGTTGTTGGAACTTATACAGTTGATGAAAATTGTACAATTAATGTATATGTACGAGATGAGCAAGGATATTCATATATGTATTCAAGAACACTTATCGGAATTGACCAACCTGAACCTACACCAAATGAACCACCTACTATTACATTAACACAAAATGAACAAAATCCAAGGCAAATTGATGTAACTGTTCGTGATGAGGATTCTTCTGTTGACCAAGTAAAATGGGCAGAAGGAAATCAAACAACAGCATATTTTGCAACTAATGGTACAAGAATTGGCCAAGGAATCATTGGGAATGTTATTCGTACAGAATTTACAATTGATGCTATTGGAACATATACAGTATACGCTGTGGATGAAGAAGGAAATGAGACAGTAGAAACAATAGAAATTACTAGTATAGAAGAAACACCAGAACCTCCAGAAGAAGATGTAACATCACCTACAATCGAAACAACAAATGAAATTATAAATGAAAATGAATCTGTAAGAGTTAACATTTATGTTAGAGATACACAATCTCAAATTCAACTAATAAAAATGGCTACTGGTGAGCAAGATGTTGCATATTTTGAAAGTGCAGGGACAGTACTAAAAACAATACAAGACGATAAATCAGCACAGGCTGCCGTTATGATTACCCAAAATGGTACATATACTATTTATGCAGAAGATACAGCTGGAAACAAAGTAATAAAACATATTACAATTACAGAAATTGTTGACACAGATCCAGACAGTACAATTACATCATCTGAATATGAAGTATATACAGATAGCATTGAACAGATACCTTCAGATACGGATTTATCAACATTTAAAAGTAATATTTCTACAGATATAGGCTATAAAGTAGTCGATATATCTGGAGAAGAACTACAAGATAATGATATAATTGGCACAGGATATCAATTAATAACAGAAGAAGGCAAAACTTATACCCTTATTGTAACTGGTGATTTAAATAGTGATGGAAAAGTAACATTAACAGATATATCTATGATAAGAAAACATTATTTAAAATTAGAAACATTATCAGAAATATATGAAAGAGCAGCGGATATGAATAATAGTAACACGATTACATTAAATGATATATCTGTTATGAGAAAAGCATTTTTAAAAATAGAAAACTAAAAAAACATATCACTTATTCAAGATTTTTTTTGAATAAGTGATATGCTTTTTATATAGCATTTTAAAGCAATTTATATTAAGATGGCATATACAAGAAGGAATATCATTATTCCAGGAAGTATTGTAATAATTGTTTTAATTATATTGGGTATAGGAATTTATTATTACCAAATGAACTCAAATTCCGAAGAACAAAATATGCAAGTCTCAAATGATAATACATTGGCGGAAAACATAACAATAAATAATGACAATAGTGCAAATGCAAATGAAACTGTTGTATCAGATGGAACATTAGAAGTAGGAAAAGATGAAACTGGATATGAAGGAGAAAAACAAGAATATGAAGTATATGAAGATATGAGATGGAGAGTATTAGGACTAAGCGAAGATGAAAATCATATTTTATTAACAAGTGAAAACCCTATGCAAAAAACGGTAACAGAAAACGAAAATCCATACTTAATATTACAGGGGGCGGAAGCATATTTATATTGTGAAGATACATTAGATAAAATATGTAGTATATATGAAAATACAGAATTAGCAGATGAAGTAAGAAGTATAAGAATAGAAGATATTAATAGAGTACTAGGTATAGAAGTAGCAACAGATGAGAATGGAAATGAAATAGTATATAATATAGATGATCCAGAAAAAAACAATATAGATAATATTGAAACATTAGGGGAAATATATGAATATGAAGAAGGTGATTATGCACCAGAAAATTATGTAATAGATATGGCAAAAAAAGACGGGAAAAGTATAGTAGGAATTACAGAAAAAAAGATAGGCGATAAAACTAAAGGGACAGCATATGCTTATAATTATTATACAAACAGTCAATTTAATATAAGTCAAAAAGCATATGACATGCTATTTAAAGGAACAACGGAAGAAGAAAATTATTCAAAAGCATATTGGTTAGCTTCACCTGGAGTTGTTGCAACTTCTAGTGCGGAGTATAGTCCAGGAGTTGTTCTTGATAATTATATTGGTAGTGGATTCCAAATGTTTGATTCATATGGCGAATGGTCTGCTTTTAGTTTCGCAGTTCGTCCTGTAATTGTTTTAAAATCTAATATTACAAGAAATCAGATAACTAAAGCAGATAATCAAAACCCAACGGTTGATGAATGGACAAATAATGACATATTATATACGGATTCAGGAACTTTAGAAGGAGAAGAAGGTCAAGTAAAAGAAGAAACGATACAAGAAGAAGGTGGCATGCTTGCATTAGTTCCTATGACAGAATAAATAAAAAAATTAATCAATAAGAAATGTATTGACTTTAAAATTATTTAATGAGATAATTTAATAAGCAAATCTTAGAAAAAAGTAGTCATGTGTAAAAATGTAATGATTATAATAGAAAGGGGAGGAAAAGTTATGGATGAAAATGAAAAATTCAATTTAGAACAACAAACAAATAATGAAGGAGAGTTAAAAAAGGAAGCAACTGAAGCTTTTAAAGAGACAAAAGAGCAAATGAAAAACATAAACTTTAAAGAAGAGGCACAAAAAGGAAAGGGATTGCTAGGAAAGTTATTTGGAAGACCAGTTGAAACAATTAAGGAAATTGTAGAAGATCAAAAAAATCAATTTTATAAAACAGCTTTAATAATTATAGTTGTGTGGGTTGTGCTTATTTTACTTAATAGAATTATAGACTTTATTATCTATGATTATTATAAATTTAATGTACTAGCAACAATTAAATCAATGCTATCACCAGTATTAGAAATATTAGTAATGGCAATTATTATACATGTATTAAATAAAGACAATAAACAAGCATTAACAAAATCAATAACAACAGTTGCTATTGCAAAAATACCATTAGTAATTTCTACAGTTTTAGGATATTTAACATATATTAGTTCAAATGTAAGATATATTACAAATCCAATAGCTTCATTATTAAGTGTAATATCAACAGTATTAATGTTCTTTGTTGTTAAAGAAATGTTTAAAGAACAAGAAAATGAAAAAGCACTAAAAACTTTTATAAAAGTTGAAGTTATATATTATGTTGTAGTGTTTGCATTTAGCTTTTTAGGAATATCTTTATAGGAAAAACGTGTATTAGCGAAATTAAAGAATTCAAATTATTATTTAAAATCGATAATTTGAATTCTTTTTTGTTTGCCGTTATGTAATATCTGTTTATTTATTGTATTTTAGCATAAAATGTGATATAAATAATATGTTAATTTGATTAGTAGAATAGAAGAGATAAATAAAATTACAAGGAGGAGGGTATGTTTAAATTACATTCAGAATATAAGCCAACAGGCGACCAACCAAAAGCAATCGAATATTTATCAAAAGGAATAGAAGAGGGAAAGAAATTTCAAACACTTCTAGGTGTTACAGGTTCTGGAAAAACATTCACAATGGCAAACATTATTCAAAAAGTACAAAAACCAACACTTGTTTTAGCACATAATAAGACATTAGCAGGACAACTTTATTCCGAATTCAAAGAGTTTTTTCCAGAAAACAATGTGGAATATTTTGTTTCTTATTATGATTATTACCAGCCAGAAAGCTATATACCATCATCAGATACCTATATAGAAAAAGATTCCTCTGTAAATGATGAGATAGATAAACTAAGACATTCGGCAACACTATCTCTATTTGAAACGAGAGATGTTATTATTGTAGCTTCTGTTTCTTGTATTTATGGTTTAGGAGACCCAGAAGATTATCAAGAAATGATGTTATCTTTAAGACCAGGCATGCAAAAGGGAAGAGATGAAGTATTAAAAAAATTAGTTACCATGCAATATACGAGAAATGAGATTGATTTTAAAAGAGGAACATTTAGGGCAAAAGGAGATATTGTAGAAATTTATCCATCTGACCAATCAGAATCTGCCATTAGAGTAGAATTTTGGGGAGATGAAATTGAAAAAGTGGTGGAAATCAATCCATTAACAGGAAAAACGATTGGGACGAGAAGGCATGTTCTGATTTCTCCAGCTTCTCACTATGTAACAACTAAAAATAAAATGGAAAGAGCCATTACAACAATTGAGGAAGAACTAGAAGAAAGAATTAAATATTTTAAAGACCATAATAAATTGATTGAAGCACAAAGAATAGAAGAGAGAACCAATTTTGATATTGAAATGATGAAAGAAACTGGATTTTGTTCTGGAATTGAAAACTATTCTAGACATATTAGCGGAAGAAAACCAGGAAGTCCACCATATACATTATTTGATTATTTTCCAAAAGATTTTTTATTATTGATAGATGAATCACATGCAACCATTCCTCAAGTAAGAGCGATGTATAATGGAGATCATTCACGAAAAGAGTCATTAATTAACTATGGTTTTCGTCTACCTTCTGCATTTGACAATAGACCATTAACATTTGAAGAATTTGAAAAGAAGTTAAATCAGGTCATATTTGTTAGTGCGACACCAGGAGACTATGAAAAAGAACACAGCAAGGAAAATATTGTAGAACAAATTATTAGGCCAACAGGATTATTGGATCCTAAAATAGAAGTAAAACCAGTAGCGAATCAAATTGATGACTTGCTAGAGCAAATTCGTATTAGAGTTGAGAAAAAAGAAAGGGTTTTAGTAACAACTTTAACCAAAAAGATGGCAGAAGATTTAACCGATTATTTGAAAGGACTAGATATTAAAGTAACTTATATGCATTCAGATACAAAAACATTGGAAAGAATGGAAATCATCAGAAATCTTCGTTTAGGGGAATTTGATGTATTAGTTGGTATCAACCTATTAAGAGAAGGTTTGGATATTCCAGAAGTATCTTTGGTTGCCATATTAGACGCGGACAAAGAAGGATTTTTACGTTCAGAGAGGTCTTTAATTCAAACGATTGGAAGGGCAGCTAGAAATACAGATGGAACTGTTATTATGTATGCAGATGAATTAACCGAAAGTATGGAAAAAGCTATTTCAGAAACAAATAGGAGAAGAAGAATTCAGGAAGCATATAATGAAGAACATCATATAACACCAAAAACGATTAGAAAATCTGTACGTGATTCGATTAAAGTTACTATTACAGATGATATTGGTGTAGAATATAAATTAGAAAAAGAAGAGGATATTAAAGATACAATTACAAAATTAACAGATGAAATGTTGAAGTATGCTGCTGAAATGGAATTTGAAAAAGCAGCTGAATTGCGTGATAAAATTAAAGAACTAGAAAAACTAGTTTCAGAATAAGGACAAATAAAAGCCCTCGAAAATTTCCGAGGGGATTTATAAGATTGCTGTGCCGGTTAACTGTTACAAAAATGTCACATTGCGAGCAATGCGCGCAGTTGTGCTATTCCTACCATATATTTACCGTTCCCACTTTCTGCTGGAGCATGGTAAATGTTGTTGGTTTCAAGGAATTCAATGTCTTCTTCTGATAAAAAGACTTCCTGGTATAATTTATTTGGCGAGCTTGTTCTCGCCATACAGTACAAATATCTATTCATCGGGAATCACTCCTTTCTCCCGAAAAGAGCACAGCAATCGCTACAAACCTTAGAACTTAATTATAACACAAAAACTGGAAATAGTCAAAAAATAGAGGTAAATCCTCTATTTTTTCATCGCAATATTCGACATTTTTCTGCAAGCAAAATACCAACACTCGAAAAAATGTGCAAATATAAATTTTATTGTTTTTTTATAAATTAGAATTATCTTCATCATTATTTGTTGGTGGCTCATCAACAGGCTTTTCAGAAATATTTACAACACCATCACCTTGATAAGAAGTGCTGGAAGTCGTTGAAAATCCTCCGTTTCCAACATATTGAGCTTTACCGAAACCTAAAATCATATAGAAAATCGTTGGAAGGAATAATAATCCGATTGTGTAGCCTACATCTTTTCCAAAAGCTTTTGCTAAAGAATTGCATTGGTAGATGGTAATTCCTAAAGAAATCAGCCATCCAATAAAAGGAATAAATGCTAGCAAATAACCACAGATAATCCATGGAGAAAGTCCAGAAATTCTAAATAAAATGACTACATTATAAATTGGTATAATGCATTTCCATCCCTTTTCTCCTGCTTTTGTAAAGACTTTCCACATTCCAGCTAATTGTAATATAGCAATAATTAGACCAATTATTAGAAAAACTCCTATAATGGTTCCTAAAATGGTTCCACCTAATACAGCAATAGTTGAATCTGGACCACTACTATATCCATAATCATAATAATCACTATAATTTGGATAAGAAGAATAGTAATCATAATATCCCATAAAAAATCCCCCTTTCATAAACTTCATAATTAAATTTTCCCATTTCTCGACAAAAAAGTCAATATAAAATAGAATATGAGTTAAATTTTCTGGGGAAAAAATAAAAAAGATTTTAATAAAATATAGAAAAAACAAAAGCACTAAGTATA
>CALXAE010000015.1 GCA_944386205.1 uncultured Clostridia bacterium | reverse complement strand
TATACTTAGTGCTTTTGTTTTTCTATATTTTTTTAAAATTTTATTTCTATTTTTTCCCCAGATTATTTAACTCATATAGCTCTTTTCAAAGTTCTATGGGATTTTTTCTTATATATTTTTTAAAATTCAAATCATTTCTCAAGCATTTTCTCCCTTTTATAAATAATTTAACCACTGTCTACTTTGGAATCTACCTTCTGGTATATCATGTAAGCAAATAGCAATTGCTAAGCTTAAACCTAATTTAATAGAAGCTCCAAAACCTGAGCCAATTGCCAAACCTTCTGGGAAATTATGAATTGCTAACCCAATTGAAACAATAATACCAGTTTTTAACAACGTATTATTTTTACTTATGTTGCTTCCTTCTATCGTAAACTTTTTCTCTACTAGTTTGTCACAAAAAATCATCATGACAATTCCCAACATAATTCCTAAAATAGCATTTAAAATATTGCTAATATCCAATGCTTCTGGTATTAAATCAAAACAGATAATTGCCATCATTAATCCTGAAGCAAAAGCTAAAACGAAACTCAAAAATTTCTTAGAATGTTTTTTGGTGACTACACCGATAATGCCACCAATTGTTGTTCCAAAAGTTCCAAAAAACAATCCTATCATAGTTGTTTTTATAATTTCTTGCATAAAAAAACTCCTTAAAATATACTTTATTTTAGTTTATTTTAAAGAGTTTTATTTTATTACTTTCCTTTACTCATCTTCGCCTTTTAATTTTTCAGCTCTATCTGCCGCAATAAGATTATCGATCATTTCGTCCAAATCGCCATTTAAGAAATTTTCCATTTGATAAATACTCATTCCAATTCTATGGTCTGTAATCCTTCCTTGAGGATAATTATAAGTTCTAATTTTTTCGCTTCTATCTCCTGAACCTACCTGAGACTTTCTAGCATTTGATATTTCACTATCTTGCTTTTGTTTTTCAATTTCATATAGTTTTGTTCTAAGCATTCTCATGGCATTATCTCTATTTTGGAATTGAGAACGTTCTGTTTGACATTCTACAACAATTCCTGTTGGTTCATGGATTAATCTTACAGCTGATGAAGTTTTATTAATATGTTGTCCACCTGCTCCTGATGAACGGAACACTTCCATTTTTACATCTGCTGGATTAATTTCAATTTCTACATCTTCTACAACTGGTAAAACCGCAACAGTTGCTGTTGATGTATGAATTCTTCCACTACTTTCTGTGTCTGGAACTCTTTGCACCCTATGAACACCACTTTCAAATTTCAGTCTACTATATACACCTTTTCCTGTAATCATAAAAGAAATCTCTTTGTAACCACCTAGTCCTGTTTCATTTTCATTTAAAACTTCTAATTTCCAATGCTTTCTTTCTGCATACATAGTATACATTCTAAATAAAGTTCCTGCAAATAATGCTGCTTCTTCTCCTCCTGCTCCTGCACGAATTTCACAAATGATATTTTTATCATCATCTGGGTCTTTTGGAATTAATAAGAATTTTAATTCTTCTTCAATTTCTGGCAATTTTTCTTTTGAAGCATAATATTCTTCTTCTGCAAGTTCTTTCATCTCTGGGTCTTTCATCAATTCTTCTGCTTCTTCCATTGCTTGTTTTTCTTTTTTATATTCTCTAAATTTTAACACGATTTCTTCTATGCTTGCATGTTCTTTCATTAGCTTTTGCCATTCTGCATGATTAGATATTACTTCTGGGTCACTAATCATTTTTGTTAATTCATCATATCTTTTTTCTACATTTTCTAATTTTTCAAACATAAATACTCTCCTTCTTTTTAAACACTTTTCATATTATACTATATATTTCCACCTTTTACAAGTGGCTTTCTGTTGATTTTTATGCAAAAGCCAGCCCCTCTAGAGCTGGTCGTTTGTCTTATTGTATAAGAATCTTTGATTTCGTTATGCACACCTTTCTTATATTTTCATTTTAAATAAATTTTAAGTCTTTTTGTATTCCGAATAATAATGCTAATTGTTTATCATCTTTATTTTTTTCTTCTTCCATGCCAATTTCTTCTATATTTTGTTCTTGATTTATTTCTTGATTTTTTGCTTTTAATGTTGCTACATATTCTTCCAAATCATTTATATAATTTATTGTTTCATCAGAATATTTATATGCCAATATATTTTCACTTTTTATAATTAGCACATTTAATACTACATGTATAATAATTGCTAATATTAATATAATATTAAATCTAGCCATAACTGCAAAGAAAATAATTGAAATTATTATACTTAATATACTGGCAACAGATAAAAGATTAATATTATTTTTCTCTCCCATCATATGATGTTTTTCAATTTCATATAATATCATTCTTTCCATTGCTAGTTTACACATTTCGCCTCTTTGGTAATAATAATTTTGCTTTATATTTCTTTTTAATTCGTTTAATTCTATCTCATCGTGAAAAGCAAATAGTATTTTTCCAATAAACATGCTTTCATATGAAGGAATTTCTTCTGTAGAATATTCTTTTATTTTTTCATTATTTATTCTTTCTAATGCATCAATTTGTTTAAATTGGCTTCTATCCTTTAATTTTAAAGTATTATTCTCTTTATTAACATATATGTATCCTTTTCTTAATAAATAATAGATTTCTGCATTTAATAATGATTCATCTAGTTCAAATTCATTTTTTGTTAAAAATCTTGTTAATATTGGATCATATTTATTTTCAAAATTTTCTTTTTTAGTAGTTGCATCTGTTTCTTGTTCTTTTTTCCATATATATACAACATACCCCACATATCCTATAGAAATTAAATATAATATAATTGTTTTTAATATTTCCACACTAGGAAATATTGCTACAATTATTGTTGCTAGAAGATTAACTAAAATAACAATCATTAAAATTTTTAATATTTCTTTTTTATCTTTCCCTTTTATTTTTAAATTAAATTTCATTTTTTTCTCCTCTTTTAAATCAAATTATTTTTTATTATAAATTAATTAAATTATATTTTATATTTAATTTATCAAAAATATCTTTTTCTCTTTCTGTACAAGTAAATAAAATAATTTGTCGGTCTTTATATTGATCTGCTAAATATGTTAATATATTTTCTAATCTTTGTGTATCATAATATGCAAATGCCTCATCTAAAATAAACGGCATTTTTTCTGTTGATAAATCTTCTGTCATAGAAAGTCTTAATGATAAATATAATTGATCTATAGTTCCAACACTTAATCGATTTCCTTCTACATAATTTCCATTTTCCAATTCCACTATAATTCCTGTATCATCTTGTACCATAACCTTACTATATTTTCCATTTGTTATTTGATTTATATTTTTAGAAAGGTTTTCTGTGAACTTAGGGGTAACTGTATTTTTCATTTTTTCATAAGCTTTTTCTAAAAGTGTTTTTGCTAAATTCATACTTTTATCTAATTTTCGTAAGTTTACAATTTTTTCATTATTGTTAACAATCTGTTCTTCTATTTTTATCAAATTGTCTACTTTTGGTTCTACATTTTCTTTGTCCAAATCCAATGCATGTAATTTTATTTTTATTTCATTTATCTCTTTTTGTATTTTTTCAATTTCTTCTTGTATATTTTTTAATTCATTTATTTCTATTATTTTTTTATTTTTTATTTTATTTAAATAATTATTTTTTATTTTTTCAATTTCTAAATTTATATTTAATTCAAAATTATTTTTTAATTCTTTTATTTCTTTTTCTAATTCTTCATTATTTTTTTCTATTATTTTATTTTCATTTAAATAATTATTTTTTTCATTATTTATTTTTTCTTCCTCCTCTTTATTTTCTTTTTTTAATATTTTTATTTTATTTTTTTTATTTTTAAAAAATAAAATAGAAAAAATTAAATCCGTTGGGAGAGTAAGAAGAAAAATATAATTAAAAATTTTATTTTTTATAAAAATAAATTGTAACATATTTATTAAAATAATTAATATAAATAAAATAATTAATTTATTTTTTAATTTATTTTTATTTTTTATTAATGTATTTATTTTTTGATTATTTTTTTCAAATATTTTTTTATTTCCATTTTCTATTTCTAAAATTTCTTTTTTATTTATTTTTATTTTTTCATTATTTTCATTTTTTATATTTTCTTTAATTTTTATTTTTTCATTTTCTATTTTTTCATTTTCATATATTTTTTTTATTTTATTTAAATATTCTAATTCAATTTCTAAATTTGAAAATTTTTCCAATAAATTATTTTTATTTTCTTCAATTTCATATTTTGAATTTTTGTATTTTTCTAATTTTTGTTTTTCTTCTTCTAAATTTTGATTTTCTCGTAATAAAATGTTTAATGGCTTTTCCCTAGACCTTTCTGTCCCTATTTCTCCTAATTGTCTTCTGTTAATTCTGTCAATTGCTCGTTTATATGAAACATTATCATCTCCTGTTCCAACTAAATTTGCAATCTTTTGGATTAAAATATTTTGTTCACTTTTTTCTAATTTTACTTCTTCTTGATTTACGACAATAGTAGATAAAAATAATTTTTCATCCATTTTTGTTTGTTCATAAAAAAATTCATTTCCTTTTGATTTATCAATATTAAAATTTTTAGAAATATCTTCTTTTTTTTCATTAAATATTTGTGGATTTTTCTTTTTAAAATCTCGAAATACTTCAAAATTTTCCTGATTATCTAATTGATATTCTATTTTACCAGAAAATTCTTCTCCTTCCCATGGTTTATATTTTTCAAAATCAGAATAATCTTTTCCATTTTTATTTTTTGATATTCCATAAAACGTATTTACAATAAATTTTAATAATGTTGATTTTCCCGCTTCATTTTCTCCATGAATAATATTAATATTATCTGCTAAATCAATTTCTTTATCTTTTAATTTTCCATAAGCATTTATTTTTAACTTCTGTATTTTCACTAGTTCTATCATTCCTTTCTCAGAGATTCAACTAAACCAGATTGATTTTTTTATCATTCCAATGCCTCAAAAGCAATTTCTATCGCCTTTTCTATTATTTCTCTATCTTCTTCATTATGTATCATTTCTTTTTCTTTTAAAATTTCTTTTGCAAATAATCCTTTCAATGTATATTCATTAGCAATAGCTTCTAAGTCATAATTTATTTTTGTATGATTTCTAATTTTAATAATTCTTTCATTTGTTACAAATTTATATAATTCATATGGATTTATTTCAAAATTTCTTTTTCCTGTTAAAATAATTTTTATTAATCTATTTTCTGGTATCTCTAAATTATTAATTTTTTCAATTAATTCATCTGTTGAAATAATTTCTGTTACATCTAATTCTATTTCTTCAAAATTTTCTTCACTCAATGGAATAAATTCTGTTTTTATTTTTTTGCTTACATCATTTATTTCTCCCACAATCATGCCATGTTCTCCTAACTCATCAAATCCTAGAGAAATTAATGATCCTGGATATACAATTTTTTGATTTTCATATGAATTGTAATCTAATTTATGAATATGCCCTGTTGCTACATAGTCAAATCCTTTTTCTTCTAACAATTTTCTTGAAATAGAATTATATTGTTTTTCTTCTAAGTTTGCACCATCAATTGTACTATGAATAATTAATATATTAGTTTTATCCTTATTTTCAATTTCTAAATTTTTGATTCCACAGTCTGTACAATAAAAATCATCAAATCCATATCCATAGATATCTGCATCTTTTAATTCCACTTTTTCAAATTTTGAAGAAAATATATGAACATTTTCATTCCATTGAAATTGATTATAATATGAATTTTTGATATAAGGATCATGATTTCCTGGACTAATAAATATATGAGTATTTGGAATTTCTGCGAATACTTGATTAATATATTCAATAGTAGATTTTCTTATATATTGTTGTTCATATAAATCTCCTGCTATAAATAAATACTCTATTTTATTTTCTTTGATATATTCAATAACTTTTTTAAATACTTTTCGTTGTTCTAGTCGTTTTATATCTCCTAAGTTTTCCCTATCTGATAAATTGATAAAAGGACTATCAAAATGTATATCTGCAATATGTACAAATTTCATATTTTCTTCTTTCCTCTTTTCTTTATTTTTAAGTCTTAATATATGTGTTTCTAAAATTTTTGCTTTTTCTAACACACTCTTTCCTTAATGCTATGATTGTATAATAATTGTTGTTTTTTTTCAAGTAGATAGGCGAAAATTTTTTTGGTTTTTTCTAATCAAAATAGGGAACGAAAATCCTGACATTTTGTTGTCAAAATCTCCGTCCCCATCGACATTTAATCATCTTCATTTAATGGTCCAAATAATTCATCAAATTTCGCCTCTAGTTCTTTTTGTAAATCATACATATCCTCTTCTTCTTGAATAGGTTCTTGTGGCAAAATTGGTGCATCATCAAAACTACTTAAATCTAATGTATTTTCCTGTTTTATAACTGGTTGTTGTTCTTTTTCTGTTTGTATTTCCTTTGGTTTTTCTGCTATTTTTACTTCTTCTTTTTTCTCTTCTTTCTTATCTGATGGTTCATCATCAAATAAGTCATCCAAAGATTCTACTTTTAAATTATTTGCTTGTTCTTTTTTCTCATCTTCTGGAACATAAGGATTATATGGATTATATTTTCTCCATGTTCCTCTATCAATTTCACCAATATCATTATGACTTATCTCAAATTGCCTCATCTCTTTTGCCATTGGATGTTTGAAATAATAAAATTTATTTGCTTTTACTGGTTTTATTCCTTTTTCATAGATAATACATAAATTATTATCCATTCTTCTTAATTCATCTGGTGTCATTAATGCTCTTGCCATTACTTGGTCTGATACACTCTTTCCTGTTTTCCAGTTTTGTCTATCTCTATTAATTGAAATACTATCTCTTTCAATGGTCTTCTCTCCCAAAGCCTTTGAGAAATATTCTACTGTTTTATATGAGTTACTTCCCAAGAAAACGTGTGTATCACAGTTACCCATAATAGTTTCGTATGATTTTTCATAAACAGCTTCCAATTGGTCTATATTTTGTAAAATAACACTAAAAGATATTTTTCTACTTCTAGAAGTTGAAATCTTTTTATCAAAATCTGGTATTTTTCCTATGTTGGCAAACTCATCTAATATGAAAAATGTCTGCTCTTTTAAGGCTCCACCATTTTGATCTGCATAATCATATAATTGTTGAATCATTTGAGCAAAGAAAATAGTTAATAAAAAGTCATATGCTGTATGGGTATCTGAAGATATAACATATACAGCTGTCTTTTCATTTCCGATTTCTTCAAAGTTTATAGTATCTGTTGAGGTTAATTCTGCAATTTCTTTTGAGTCGAATTTACCTAGTTTTGATTGTAATGAACTCAAGATTGAACTATAAGTTTTTTCTGGTGCAATTTCAATAGATTTATAGTTCATTCTTGCTGGATGGTCATATGGTAATTGGCTCATTAATTCTGTAAGAAGGTTACTTCCTCCATTGGTATTTGCTGCTCTTACCAATTCTGCACAACTTGCTAAGTTTTGCTCTTCTTCTGGTCTTGTTGCCAATAAATAATATATTAAAGCTTTTAGCAACATTTCTGCCGAGTCATCCCAGAATGGATCTGAAGCTCCTCCTTCTGCTTTTTGTCCTTTTATAATAGTATTTGCAATAACATCAACATCTAATCCTGATGATATATGCATTAATGGATTATATCCATCACTATATTCTGGTCTTACTAAATTTAATACTTTAATTTTATATCCATGTGCTTTTAAATATCCCGCTGTTCTATCATATAATTCTCCCTTTGGATCTGTAAATACATATGATCCTAGCATTTGATATGCATTTGGAATTGAATATGAAGCAGATTTACCAGAACCTGATCCGTCCAACTACTAGTACATTGACATTACCTCTTTTATCTACTGGCAAATAATTATTCTCTGCTAAGATAATTCCTTTATTTTTGCTTAATACTTGATATTGTTCTCCTCTTTGACTCCAGTCACTCGATCCATGCTCAATATCTGAAAATTCATTTTTTGGTGCCGACCTTACAAATCCAATAAAGAAAAATAATGCATAAAAAATACTAACAACCAATAACATAGAAAGATATGATCCAATAGAACCTTCTGTTAACACACTTCCAAACGATTGAAAAGGATGCATGAAGGAATTACCAATATTTTCGATAAATATTTCTAAGTCAAATCTTCCTTCTGCACTAGATATATAGTAAGTATGTGTTACAGGCGCAACAAATACTATGGCTATAAATATCCATAGTATTGCAAAAATAATAAAATTTTTTCTATTTCTCCTAATAGCACCTTCAATTTTGTAGTTCATGCTTTTTACTCACCTACTCTTTTGTTTATATTTTAATGTGAACTTTCATTTTATATATCACGTTCTGTATCAGTTCCTTGTCTTTCTTCTTTTCTTGCTTCTTGTTTTTGATATGGTGCAAATTTAACTTGTCTTTCTCTTTTTGCCTTAAAGTCCTTCATATCTTTTCTACTACTTCCATTTTCCCTTTTTCCACTTTCATTAATCTTTAGATCATTAGCTGAAAGCTCCATAGATTCATTTCCTGCAACAAGTTTTAAACGATTTTTTCCTGAATCACTAATTGTTTCCCCAGGTTTTGCTCCTTTTTCAATTTCTCTTGGTTGCGTGAAAATAGTACAATTGATTACACTCTTTGTTTCTCCTGTTAAATTTGTATTACTCATTTAAACTTTCCTCCCTTAGTCTTCCTTTTCGTCTCTGATTTCAAAGGCGAAATAAGGTTTGTTTGGTTTCAACTTACACTTTCCCTTTACTTCATTTGTATTCTCATCAAAATAAAGTACAGGTTTTACTTCTTCTGTCGTTTCTGGGTCAATAACACAAATAGGTCTCTTCAAATTTGGTGTATACTTAAAATCCTTTATTTCTGTCTCTTTTTCTGAATATATGCTGTTAAACTTTAAAGGCATTGGTTTTTTACTGATAGAAACTTTATTACCATCCAAAATAGCAGTATTAACAACCACTCTATCTTTTCCGAAAGATAAAATAACCAATTCATCTTGATTTGCTGATGGAAAGTCTACATAAAAAGTTTTTCTTATCATATCTCCTCTTATCTCATCTGTTGATTCTAATCTCTCCAAAGCATATTTAGGATATTCCTTCAATAAAGCTTTTGGTGTCTTTATAATTTGATAGATGACTGTACTTACTCCCTTTGGATCTGTAATACTAAAGCTCTTTCCTTCCCATGTCTCCATTTTTTTCCCTCCATTTCTATGTTTTTTAATCCATAGTTTGTCCTTTGTTAACACTCACTATATATTTTACATGAAAATACATATATTGTCAATATGTATTTTATGTAAATAAGTTGCATTTTTTACTCTTTTCTTGGATCAAAAGTTGATATTGTATTTAACTCTTCAAATATTTTTCGTTCTTCATTTGTTAATTTTTTAGGTACCATAATTTTTACTTCTGCTACTAAATCTCCTCTGGATCCTCTTCCATCTTTGTACCCTTTTCCAGGTATTCTTATTTTTTCTCCACTTTGTATTCCCTGAGGGATATATACTTTTGTTTCTTCATCAATAGATTGAATATTTACTCTTGTTCCTAGGGCTGCTTCCCATGGAGTAATACATAAATCTGTATATAAGTCGCTCCCTTGAAGTTTGAATTTTTTGTCATCTTTTATATTAATTTTAATAAATAAATCCCCATTTTTTGCACCATTTATTCCTGGCTTTCCTTGTCCAATTAGTCTTATTTTTTCTCCATCTCTAATTCCTTGTGGGATAGCCACTGTAAAAGTTTTCATTTTTCCTTCTACTGTTCTTAAAGATATTTTCTTCTCTAAACCATAAAAAGCTTCATAAATTGTAGTTGTAATTTCTGTTTCTACATTTTCTCCCCTTAGTGGCTCTTTTTCTTGGTCTTCATCTGTATTATTATGGTTTTGTTTAACATTTCCAAAAAACATTTTGACAATTGATTCTTTTCCATTAAAGCTAAATTTTTTATTAACTATATTGCGAGAATTCCATATTCTATCATATTTTCTTTTTGAACTTGGAACAGATAATGTCCTATATGCTTCATTAATATCTTTAATACGTTCTTCTGCTAAACTATCACCTATGTTTACATCAGGATGATATTTTTTTGCAGCATTTCGATAAGCAATCTTTATTTCATCAATAGAAACTCTACTAGTTTCTAATCCCAATATTTTATAATAATCTTTAAAAATCATTTGACATCCTCCCCAATAATCAGGTGACTCTATTATATCACAAGAAATATAGGTTGTCTACAATTTTTATTTATTTGAGACATAGTTTGAGACAGGTATCTACCTGTCCCAAACTGTCTCTATTAATTTATCTAATAATGTACTATATGGAATTCCCACTGCTTCAAATAATTTTGGATACATACTAATTTTCGTAAATCCTGGTAAAGTGTTAATTTCATTTATATACACTTTATTTGTTTTATCTTCTACAAAAAAATCCACCCTAGACAGTCCTTTTCCATCTATTGCTTTAAAAGCTTTTACTGCTAATTTTCTAATCTCATTTGAAGTTTCTTCATCAATTTCTGCTGGAATAATTGTTCTTGAATCTTCATTCTGATATTTTGCATCATAACTATAAAATTCGTCTGCTGATTTTATTTCTCCTACGCAAGAAGCTTTTACGTCCTCATTTCCTAAAACTGCACATTCTACTTCTTTTCCTTGAATTCCCTTTTCTACTAAAATTTTATTGTCAAATTTTCCTGCATATTGGATTGCTTCTTTTAATTCTTCTCTAGTTTTTGCTTTGTTAATTCCCACGCTAGAACCAGAATTAGATGGTTTCACAAAAGCTGGAAACCCTATTTCTTTTTCAATGATTTCTACTGCCTTTTCTACTTGCATTTTCTTTTCATTAAATTCTTTATCTACATATGTATAGCCATCTTTACATTTTTTCAAATATATGTATGGAGCTTGTGCAATGTTTGCTCTATCAAAAATAATCTTTGTATAGGCTTTATCCATTCCAATGCTAGAAGCTAATACACCACATCCTACATATGGTTTTTTTAGCAATTCAAACAATCCTTGAATTGTTCCATCCTCTCCATATAGTCCATGTAATACAGGAAATAATACATCTAGTTCTTGTAAATATTCTATAATGTTACCTATTTTTTCTGTACTCCTTAAATTTTCATCTATTTCTATATACTCTTGTGCAAGATAACGATACCAATCGCCTTTTTTACTTATATAGATTGGATAAACTTCATATTTAGTTTTATCCAAATTTTGAAAAATGGAATTTGCTGACATTACTGAAACCTCGTTTTCCGTTGACATTCCGCCAAAAATTAATCCTATTTTTATTTTCATATTTACACACTCCTATCTTACGACATAGCTGGTTGAAAAAGAATCAAATTTTAGTTATACTGAGACTGTTAAATTTTTTTTAATTTTATTTATAATTTTTCTTTTACAATAACATTGTATTATAAATTTGACTTGACTTTTTCTGCAATTTCAAAAAATCTCATACCATTTGATGCTTTAAATAGTATAACATCATTTGGTTCTATAATTTTCTTTAATGCATCTATAATTTCTTCTTTGTCTTCAAAATAATATATATGCTTTTCATCAAAGCCTTCCTTTTTTGCACTTTCCACAATATATTTTGCATTTTCTCCACTACAAATTAGTATATCAACAGTGTTTTCACATACGATTTTCCCTATACTTTCGTGTAGTTCTTTCGCAAATTCTCCTGTTTCCAATATATCACCTAAAACTGCAATCCTTCTATTAGCCTTTATATGCTTCATATAAGCTAAACTTGCTTTTATAGATTCTACACTAGAATTGTACGCATCATTAATAATTTTGATACCATTTTTACATTCTGTAACTTCCATTCTATTTTTTGTAAGTTGAAATCTTTCAATTCCCTTTTTTATATCTTTAATTTCTATATGTAATAATTCTCCAACCGCTATGGCACACAAGCTATTTAAAATGAAATGTTCTCCACCCACAGGCACTTTCATTTTTTCTTCTTTTCCTCTTAAAGAAACTATATAAGAACTTTCCTCTTCTCGCATATCCATACTTTTAGCTTGTATGTCACTTGTATTGTAAATTCCATAAGTTTTTATTTTTAAAGTGTTCTTATTTTCTTCATACCATTTATGTAATAAATCATTGTCATTATTGATAACCACATATGGTTCTTTGGCACCATCTAATATTTCCAATTTTGCCTTTAAGATATTCTCTCTTGACCCCAAATTTCCTATATGTGAAGTACCTATATTGGTTATAATGCATATATTTGGTTTTGCAATTCCAGAAAGTAAATGAATTTCTCCAAAATGGTTCATTCCCATCTCTAATACCATTGCTTCCATATCTATTGGTGCATTTAGAATCGTAAATGGTAAACCAATATTATTATTGTTATTCCCAATAGTCTTTACAGTATGATATTTTTGCGACACGACATTTGCCACAATATCTTTTGTACTCGTTTTTCCTACACTTCCTGTAATAGCAACAACTGGTATATCATATAACTGTCTTTTATAACTGGCTATAGCATATAAAGCTTCTAATGTATCTTTTACCTTAATAATCACTTTATCATTATATCTTTTTAACTCATCTACTTCAAACTCTATCTCTTGTACAATCACACCCATTGCACCATTATCTAATGCTTGTTTCCAAAAAATATTCCCGTCAAACTTTTCTCCTTTAATCCCTATGTACATATCGCCTTTTTGAATAGTTCTTGTGTCTTTTGAAAAGTGATTACATATGCTATTTTTATCTCCTATTACCAATTCTCCTTTTGTACATGTTATAATATCTTGTACAGTTAAATTTTTCATTTGCTTCACCTCTAAATTCTTTTTTAAAATTATATGCTGATTTTTATTTTTTTGCAACTGTTTTTTGTCCAATTGGGGACGTTTCCTTTTGAGACATTTTTATGTAAAGTCTTAAAAAATTAAAGATAATAAAAACTTTATTTTATACATTCGTATTTTAATTTTTTAAAATAGGAAAGTAGATCTACATAAAAATGTCTCAAAAGGAAACGTCCCCAATTGGACAGAACTGTCTCAAACTATTCTACTGCTCTATTGGCAATTTCTATTGCCTTTGTAACAATATTTCCGCAATCCTTAGAAGAAACATTACCCCAGCTTCCTCCGTCTTTTTTCACTTGATCATATACACCTAATTCTCTTGCAATTTCTTCTCTTAAATTTTGAGAAATTAATTTACTATTTCTAGACATATTTCCTCCTAAAAAATAAATATTATAAAATCATATATACAATTTTATAATATTAGTATTCTCTTTTTCAAAAGAAATATTTTAGTGAATTTTTTACAAATTTGTTATTTTTTATTTCTTTATTTTTTATCATATCTATATGTTTTTTCGACTAGTTATGATATAATAAAACAGAATATTATAAAAAAACAAAATATAAGAAAAATCTAATGTTTTCCTATAACAGAACAAAAGGAGAATTTTATGAGCATAAAAAACATAGAATTAGAAAAAAATATTTCAACAAATCAAATATCAAATATAGCAGTAAATTCTGAAAATGCAAATACAAAAATCACAAATGAAAAAAAAGAATTTCATCCAGTAGAAAACTACCATCCCACAGAAAACAAAAGTATTTCAATAGAAATAACAACTCTTTTTGGTATTCTTGTGTTAGTTTCTATTATTTTATTATGTATTGCTTTTCTAATATTCACATTTGTTAATAGTCAACATGAAACCCTCCTTTCAGGAGTTTATATAAAAGGTGTTGATGTTTCAAATTTATCTATTGATGAAGCAAAAGAAAAAGTACAAAATTACATAAATGAAAACTTACCAGAAAATATCAATTTAATACATAATGATTTTGAAACAAGCATTCCTGTTTCTGCCTTAGAAGTAAATTTTGATGTTGATTCTGCTGTGAATCAGGCATATGAAACAGGAAAAAACGGGAACATATTTGAAAACAGTTGGACTGCTTTAAAAACTATGATTTCTAATGTAAATATTGAACCTACACTATCATTAAATGAAGAACAATTAAATATTTCTTTAAATGATATTTCTTCTAAATTACCTGATGCTGTCATTGAAAGTGGCTATTATATTGATGGTAATAATCTAATCATTACAAGTGGTTCTGAGGGAAATGTTGTTGATGTTGACCAGATGCGTACATATATTAAAAATGGTATTTTAAATTTGACTTTAAAAAATAGAACTTTAGAAATTGCTACTATATCTGAACAACCTTCCGAAATTAATATTGATAAAATTTACAGTGAAATTTATAAAGAACCTGTTGATGCATATTATACTCAAGAACCATATGCAGTTTATCCTTCTGAAAATGGTTTAGATTTTGCCATATCTTTAGATGAAGCAAAAGCTATGTTAGAAGAAGATCAATCAGAATATGTAATTCCTCTACAAACTTTATATCCAAATGTAACAACTAATATGATTGGCACAGAGGCATTTCCAGATATGCTTTCTACCTATTCTACGAGATATTCTACAAGTGATAGAGATAGAACTACCAATTTACAACTAGCAGCTTCAAAAATTAATGGAACAGTGCTAATGCCTGGAGAAACATTCTCTTATAATCAAGTAGTTGGCGAAAGAACAATTAGCGCTGGATACAAAGAAGCACCTATCTATGTTAGTGGTGAGGTAGTTGACGGATTAGGTGGAGGTATTTGTCAAATTACTTCTACTTTGTATAATGCTGTTTTATATGCCAACTTGGAAATTGTAGAAAGAAGTAATCATCAATTTGTTCCATCATATGTAACAGCCAGTAGAGATGCCACTGTAGTATATGGTGCAATCGATTTTAAATTTAAAAATAACAGAGATTATCCTATTAAATTAGTCTGCTCTGTTTCTGGTGGTATTGCTCGTTTTGATATTTATGGTTTACGAACAGATAATGAATATGAGGTAGAAATTTCTTCTTATGTAACAGGTACTACATCTACTTCAACTTATTCAGAAGCTTACAGAATATTAAAACAAAATGGGCAAGTTGTAAGCTCAGAATTATTATCAAAAGATACATACAAAAGACATTAATTGCCAAAGGGGATGGATGGTGATTTGGGGACGGAGAAAAAATCATCATTGTGTGAAAAAATTTTTTATCTAAGATAATTTTCATACAATGATGATTTTTTCTCCGTCCCCAAATCACCATCCATCCCCAATGACCCATTTTTCTTCAACAATTACATTGTAAGTACCCCATTTTCTGTATTTGTAACAATCAAAATATCTTCCTCTCTTCCGTTTTCCGCATTAATATATACCAAAAATTCTTTATCATCTACAGTACCTTTAAATTCATAACACAATATCTCTGTTTGCCATTCTGTCGGTATAATTGCCATTCGTTCACTTGTAATTTCCAATTTTTGATTCAAATTTTGTTTTGCTTCTTCACTTGTAATTTGTACATTACTAATATCTCTTTCTGTATGATTATTTAAATACCCTGTTGTTTCTATCCCTAAAATATCTCCATTATCTAAAGCCACTTTTACTTTTATTAAATCTGGATATGCAATAACATCTTCTTGAGTATAAGCATAATTGATTGTCGTAATCCCTTCTTGTGTAACATAATACGTTTCTTGCATATTGTTAAATCCTTTATTTTCTAAGAATTCTTTTCCTTTCTGAGTCGCTTCTTCTTGTGATAAAATTTCCGTATTTACTTCTCTATTAGTATTCATATAAATCACATGGCCACCTTTTTGCGAAATGGAAATATTAATATTTTCATCATTATTACTAATCGCTGAAAATGTATAAGCTGGGATTGTCGCATTTTCAGATAATCCTAAATTTGATAATTCTTTAATTTTATCTTTTCCTAAGAAATCTTCTGCAATCTCTCTCGCTTTATTTTCATCGATATCTTCTCCTGTTAATCCTTTTTTCTCTGTACTTGTCATATGTTCTGAATAAGCACCATCATAGATTAGCCCAGAATATTCATGGAAATTTTCCTCTAGATTACTAAAACTTTCTTTTGATATATTATCCACTTGTTGAGCAAATGCAACCGTTCCTTTTTCTGTTAATTCTCCCCACTCAAATCTTCCACTATTTAAATCTTCTGATAATTGATTTAATGTATTCTCTAATTCGGTACTATATGCATGTAATTCTTCTAAATTAGCCAAATCTTCCTCACTTAAACTTTCGTTATAAATATTTTTCCTTGAAAGAGAATAACTATAATCACTAACTTGATTTAAAAATTTTTCTGTATTTTCTAGTTCTTGACTAGCTACTGGTAACATACTCAAATAGCTTTGTGCTAAATTTGCTTCTCTCCATAAATTTGTTAAAGTTTCTGCACCATGTTCTGGAGTAGTAGATATTAATGATTTCGCTAAATATGTTTCTACATTTTGAACATAATCTACCAATTCGTAAAATGCCATATTATATGAATTTTCTGAAGCTTGCCTATACTCTCGTTGTTTTTTATAAAGAATGATACCTAATATTGCAACAATAATTAGCAATACACATATCACACTAAGCATATGTCCTTTTTTTAATCTTTCTTTCCATTCCATTAATTTATTCATCTTTTCTCACATTCCTTTCATTTACAAAATCGATGTTTCCCTATTGTTATTACATGTGGTCTTGACCATATCCAACTATTTGTAGCCGTATCTGGATTAAAATAATACACACATCCACCTGTTGGATCCCAACCATTCATGGCATCTTGTGCTGCTTTGTATACGGTAGAACCTTCATCAATTGGGGCATTTATTTGTCCATCTGCAACAGCTGTAAACGCTCCAGATTGATAAATTACACCAGAAATACTATTAGGAAATCGAGAATCTTTTACACGATTCAAGATTACAGCACCCACTGCCACTTGTCCTTCATACGGCTCTCCTCTTGCCTCTCCATTAATTGCTCTTGCCATTAATTGAATATCTGATGTATGGGAACTTGCTGCATAACTTATATTTTGCTCTGAATGATGTTCTCCTAATATTACACAAACAATAAATGTTGCTATCAGTAAAATAAATAAAATTCCTATTTTCAATATATTTTTCAATTTATCACCTCATATACTATCATTGATATTTTTCTATATTATTTTTTCTTTTTTATTAAAATTTATTCCATTTTTTGAAATTTTATTGAATATATGTTAAAATAAGACTGCAATTATGATTATTTTAAAAAGGAGATTATCATGAAAATATTAATTTTTTATGCATCTTATGGTGGTGGACATATTAATGCAGCAAAATCCATTCACGAATGCTTAAGAAAAAAATATAAACATATTGATGTAGAATTAATCGACTGTATGAAATATGTTAATAAAACAATTGAAAAAGTGACAACTAAAGCCTATAACGAAATGGCAAAAAAAGCTCCTTGGGCTTGGGGAAGAATTTATTCTGATTCTCAAAAGGGACCTCTTGCACATATTACTAGTAGATCAAACAAGTTCATGGCAATTAAATTATTAAGATTATTAAGAGAAAAACAACCTGATTTAATCATTTCTACACATCCATTTGGAAGTCAAATGTGTAGTTACCTAAAAAGAAAAGGCAAAATTCCTGCTAAAATAGCAACAATTATGACAGATTTTGCACCACATGACCAATGGCTAGTTGGATCTGATTTTACAGATTATTATTTTGTAGCACATGAAAAAATGAAAAAATATTTAATTAGAAAAGGTATTCCAGAACAACATGTATATGCTACTGGCATTCCTATATCTAGTAGATTTTTGGAAATATATGATAAAGACTATATATTAAATGAATTACATTTTTCGCCTAAAAAGAAAACCATTTTATTTTTTGGCGGTGGAGAATTTGGTCTAGGAAAAACAAGAACTGTAGAAATTTTTGATGGATTTGTTCAATATTGTAAAGATATGCAAATCATTGCTATAGCTGGAAAAAACGAAAAAATGAAACTAGCTTTTGAAAAAATTGTTGAAAAACATAATCAAAATGATAATGTAACTGTATTAGAATATACTAGTCAAGTTCCTGAATTTATGAGTGTTTCTGATTTAGTAGTCACAAAGCCTGGCGGTCTAACAACTACAGAAAGTTTAGTATCTCATTTGCCTATGGTCATTATTAACCCAATACCTGGTCAAGAAGAAGAAAATGCAAAATTTTTAGTAGAAAATGGTATTGCTATTTGGATAAAAAAAGAAGATAATGTTATTAAAACTTTAACTGATTTCTTTTCTGAATCGAAAAAACTAGAAAACATGAAAGAAAATACAAAAAAATTGGCAAAGCCACACTCAACAGAAGACATCTGCCAAATCTTATTACAGAAATAATATAATCCCCGACATATCAATCAGATATGTCGGGTTATCCATATTAACTTACAGTTCTCTTCTTCCTTCTAATGCTTTTGTTAATGTAATTTCATCAGTATATTCCAAATCTCCACCAACTGGTATACCATGAGCAATTCTAGTAACTTTTATGCCTAATGGCTTAATTAGTTTTGATAAATACATAGCTGTTGCTTCTCCTTCTACCCTTGGATTAGTTGCCAAAATAACTTCCTTCACTGTTCCATCCATTAACCTTGCTAATAGTTCTTTTATTTTAATATCATCAGGTCCTACTCCATTCATTGGAGAAATAGAACCATGTAACACATGATATACCCCTTTAAATTCATGAGTCTTCTCCATAGCTATAATATCTCTTACATCTTCTACCACACAGATAGAACTCGTATCTCTTTTTGGATTACTACAAATTGGACAAGGGTCTGTATCTGAAATATTAAAACACTTACTACAATATTTTAAATTTTTCTTAGCCTCTATGATAGAATTAACAAATTCTTGTGTTTCCTCTTCTGAACTATTTAAAATATAAAAGGCTAATCTTGCAGCTGTTTTATGTCCTATACTTGGTAATTTTTCAAAACTTTCGATTAATTTTTCAATTGATGGCGAATATAATGACATTTTTCCTCCTACATAAGTCCTGGTATATTAAATTTTCCCAATTGGTCTGCTTGTGCACTATCTACTTTTCTTAAAGCTTCATTCACACAAGTTAGTATTAAATCTTCTAACATTTCTACATCATCTGGATCAACAACATCTTTTTTTATTTTAATTTCTTTAATCTCCTTTTGTCCAGATACTTTTACAGATATTGCACCTCCCCCAGCAGTTGCATCAAATTCTTTACTTGCTAATTCTGCTTGAGACTTCTCCATATCTGCTTGCATTTTTTTTGCTTCCTTCATCAAACTATTAATATTCATTCCGCCAAATCCTCCCATACCACCTGGGAATCCACCTCTTTTTGACATCGCTTTCTCATTCCTTTCTACTTTATTTTATTCAATTACCTGAAAAGGTATATCTGATTCATTTGCAATCTTTTTTATCGTTGGTTCTTCTGATTGTTTTCTACTTTCCACATTTGTAATATATTTAATATTCATAGGCTTTCCAGAAGCCATTGAAACCAAATTTGAAAGTTCTTTAATATTTTCTTGTTTCTCTAAGACTGTTCTTCCAAATGATGTTAGCCCATTCGGAAACTCTATTCCTACTGTCATATCATTGATTTCTCTAGCCCTTGTATTTATCAAATTAGTATATAAAACAATTTTTCCATTTTGTTTTAAATCATTTACAATTTTAGGCCAATATTCTTCTATCTTTCCAGAATATGTAGCTGTTTTATAACTACTTTCTTTACTACTATTTGTTGTTTTGCTTTCTTTAGGTATGCTTGTGTTTTGACTTGCTGGCTTATTTGCTTGAACAGAATATGCCATTTTGATGTCTGTATTCATAGGTTGCACTTGATTTGAACTTACTGTATGATTTCTTAAATATTTTTCAATTTTGTCCACACGTTGTTCTAAATCTCCTTGGTTACTTGCACTCATCTTACTACATAATTTTATAATTCCTGCTTGGAATATTATTGTTTTTTGTGTAGAATATTTCATTTCATTTTCTAGTTCAGAAAAAGCATATACCAAGTTCATTAATCTTTCTTTTTCAACCTCTTCTGCAATTTTAGTTATTTTCTGCTTTTCCTCTTCACTATATAGCTCTACATTTTTCGTTGCTTTATATAATAAAATATCTTTTACATATTTTACAATTTCCCATAATAAATTTGAAATATCTTTTCCATCTTCTAATACTTTGTTAACAGTAATAAGTGCTAAATCCACATCATAATTAATAATGGCTTGAACAATATCATGGACAAATACCATTTTAGGTATACCAACTAAGTCTTTTATTTTATCTTCATTAATCTGATTTTCTCCATCTTGAATACATCTTTCTAAAATAGATAGTGCATCTCTCATAGCTCCTTCTGATAATGTAGCAATAATATTTAAAGCCTCTTTGGTAATTTCAATATTGCTTTCTTTACAAACAATTTCAAGCCTTTTGATAATATCTTGATTTGAAATCTTTTTGAAATCAAATCGTTGACATCTTGACAAAATGGTTGCTGGTAATTTTTGAGGTTCTGTTGTTGCTAAAATAAATTTTACATGTTCTGGTGGCTCTTCTAATGTTTTTAATAAAGCATTAAAAGCCCCTGTTGATAACATATGTACCTCATCTATGATATATACTCTATATTTTGCTTTTGTTGGCAAAAAATTAACTTCTTCTCTTATACTTCTAATATCTTCTACACTGTTATTAGAAGCTGCATCCATTTCCACAATATCTGTTAAAGAACCAGAAATTGCCCCTTTGCAAATTTCACATTCATTACATGGTTCTCCATCTTTTGGATTTAAACAGTTAATGGCCCTTGCTAAGATTTTAGCAGCTGAAGTTTTTCCTGTTCCTCTTCCTCCATTAAATAAATACGCATGCCCTACTCTGTTAGCAATAATTTGGTTTTTTAATGTTCTAGTTATATGTTCTTGCCCCACCATTTCTGAAAAGTTTAATGGTCTAAATTTTCTATAAAGAGCTGTGTACCCCATATTATCACATCCTTTATATCTTTGTCGACGCGAAAAATTGCTATGCAATTTCCTATAATGTAAAAAATGGTTTTGATAATTTAATCTCTCTATGGAAAGTATGCCACATAAAGATATCTACTTATTGCTGCTTCCTTCCGGACCTGACAAGATTCATAGGTCTTTATTGGATACTCTCCATACAAAGATTAAATATCAAACCATTTGTATTATATACTGATTTTCATATTTAATCAAGTAGTTTTTTTGATTATCTTAATTTCATAATTAAAATAGTCCAATCATTCTAAATTCTAATTTAAAATTTAATGCACTAATTGTGAATTCTCTTAAAAACAATGTCATCAAAATTTGTTATTTCTATTGATGTATTTCCTTCTTCAATAACATTTCCCGTTGGTAATTCAGTTGTAATTTCTGCTTGATATTCCTTTCCACTTTCCAACTTAATGCTTAAGTTAAATGTCAAATTAATTTTTAATTCTTCTTGCGTAACACCCGCTTTTTTCAATAGCTCATTATGATTAATTTCCTCTTCATTTGATTGATATTTTGCCACATTATTGTTAGAACATCTAAAAGCTACAATACCTCCTTGATTAGAAATTTTTAGATTTTTCAAGTCAGATTCCACATCACCCGTATATTCTAAGCTTTGCATAATATCTTCATCTTTGTATTGAAATATGACATTTTCTGCTTCCGCATCTGGCTTATATAATTTTATATTTTCTGTATTATTTGCTTCTATTTGAAAATTATCCACAACAACAGATTGAATAACTTCTGTTTTATCATAACTATCATTTTTGTCAATATATAAATAAATATCATTTGCTTGATGCACATCAAAAGACCATCTCGTTTCTGTCTGTCCATCATCAAATCCTTCTTGGGTACTGATAATAGCAATTTTACTTAAGTTGAATGGCATATTAGTTTCTCCCTCTACATTATACCTTAACACCAACATACCGACAACAAATAAAATAATAGCAATAATCACTAAAATCATACAAATATGAAAACTTTTAGTTTTCGTCAGACGTTTTAACTTATCTAACATTTTTACCTCCAAATACACTATTTTTTTGCTTTTCTTAATTCTTTAAAAAACTCTTTTAAAATGTTTTCACAATCTGTTTTTAATATACCAGTTTCCACTTCTACTTTGTGATTAAAAGTATAATCTTCCAATAAATTCAAAACAGAACCTACTGCCCCTGTTTTTTCGTCTAAGGTACCTATATATATTTTTTTTATTCTTGATTGAATAATCGCTCCTGCACACATGCTACATGGCTCTAATGTAACATACATTTCACAATCCAGCAATCTCCAAGAGTTTAGTTTTTTACTTGCTTTTTGAATGGCAATCATTTCTGCATGTTTTGTAGTGTCTTGTTTGGTTTCTTTCAAATTATGCCCTCTTGCTATAATTTTTCCATCTTTTACAATCACACATCCTACTGGAACTTCTAGTTTATCATATGCTTTTTTTGCTTCTTTTAAAGCTTCTCTCATAAATTTTTCTTCCATGTGCTCTTCTCCCATTAAATCAAAGAATTCTTTGTGTAATGTATGGTGTGCCTAGAGGGACTCGAACCCCCATCGGTCGCTTAGGAGGCGACTGCTCTATCCTGCTGAGCTATAAGCACATATAAGTTCTTTGACTCATCTTTATATTTTTATAATATACTATTATTTTATTATTTTGTCAATTATTAGCTCCTTCGAGAAAATTAAAAATAGATTGGAATTTTTTTGCTTTTTACTATAAAAATTTGTCGAAAAAATAATTGACATGGAATATATTTTTTGATATATTAGAAAAAATCGTTTAACACTCACCATGATAGCTTAGTTGTATAAAATAGCAACAAGTTGTCTAAAGCTTGTTGTTATTACTATGTAACTGGGCTGTTTGCATAGTTACAACAACGAATGGAGGTGAGTGTAATTTGGAAGTAGGACTTTTAGCAGTTAAGTTTCTTGGTATAGCTTTAATAGCATTAATAGTAGGTATTGTATTATGTTTTTTAGCTAGTCTAGGATATAATACATATTTAAAAATTCAAGACAAAAATAAAAAAATTGAAGTCTGTGCTGAGGACACAAACTCCAAAAACGATTCGCATGAGTAAAACGAAAGTCTTGCTCATATTTATTTTATTTCCATTGTATATTTTTTATCACATGTATCTTGTTTTTTCAATAACTTTTGTAAAAATGTTTCATAAACTTAATTATTCTGTAATAGAATTACAACATTTCTTTTTTTATCTGTCAACCACATCTATTAAAATTATAACACGAATTTTCGCAAAGTGCAAATTTCCAGAATCCTGCGTATGAGTTTTTTTGGCTGGGGAATTCCCTAGATTTCAATATTTTTAAGCTCTAAGTTATAATTTGATTCAAATTT
>CALXAE010000014.1 GCA_944386205.1 uncultured Clostridia bacterium | reverse complement strand
TTACTGGAATTACATTTCCTTTTTCATCAAAGATTTGTGTCATTCCAATTTTTCTTCCGATTATTCCTTTTTTCATTTTCTTTCCTCCTAACTATTGGCTGAATTATCGCTTATTAAACTTCGTCAAAATATAATTAATTCCAATTCAGCTTGGTTTTGATGACTATTTCTAATGTGTGGGACGCTTTTTCCCACTGGTAAATTCTTCTGGGATAAAAAACATCCCATAACGCTTCAACTGGTGTTCATCTGTTTCCAGTTGTTTACCTATTTTATAGTTTTATTTCTATATCTACACCAGCTGGTAACTCTAATTTCATTAAGCTGTCAACTGTTTTTTGTGTTGGATATAAAATATCGATAACTCTTTTATGTGTTCTCATTTCAAATTGTTCTCTTGAATCTTTGTATTTGTGTGGAGAACGTAAAATTGTTACGATTTCTTTTTGTGTTGGTAATGGAATAGGACCTGATACCTTTGCTCCTGTTTTTTTAGCTGTTTCTACTATTTTTTCAGCAGACTGATCTAAAACCACATGGTCATAAGCTTTTAGTCTTATTCTGATTTTTTCACTTGTTGCTACTTGGTTTGCCATTGTAATTTTCCCTCCTTCTTTTTTTATTAATGTCAGGGGACACACCTTACCTTTTGGTCACTTTCGCTCAGGTTAAGGTATGTCCCCTCCCCTTGTGAATAAATGTTGACCTTATTTTAGGTTATCTCCTTTTTTGTAGCTTTTGCTACGAAATTACCGTGGCAAGTTATAACGCACTCAGGTGTTTTGAATATTACCTATAAAAAAGCCCAAAATACGCATGATAATTTTGGGATAAGTGCTTAAAATTTAAAAACTTACCGCCTGGTCTTTGCCATGACATACTCCACCGAAGTTCCCTCCACCCCTTATTTTTCTAAGAGTGTAGCCACATTCAGCTTCATCGCTTAATTCATGCTCATATATTATACAATGATTGCCAATAGTTGTCAACATTTTTTTGGATATTTTTTCTTATTTTTCTATCTAAATTTCTTGCATTATTAAAATTCTATTGTTATACTATATTTATAATCTTAATTTAGGAAGGTGTTATATATGAATAAATTTTTAGATGAATTAAAATATAATGTAAATTCTGTAACCCATAAAGCAAAAAAAGGCTTATTAGTTGGTGGGCTATCATTACTAGCTGCCACTTCATTTGTAGGTTGTTCAAAATCCTCTTCTGAAAATCCAGTATCTATCGAAAAAGAGCAAGCTAATGCAGACGAACTTGAAAAAAAATTTGGTTACATATCTTCTAATGCAGATGAATTAGCAGAAAAATTTGAAGCCTTACCTTCTTATAGTGAACTTTCTTCTGAGGACGTTGCAGAAATTGAAAACTTCTTATTAAGCTATACATTTGCCAAGACTTCTCAAGACTTTCAGGGAGCTATTCCTGCAGATTCTATTATTCCTGACGTTACTAACGGAAAACTTGAAGGAACCTTTAGCCTTTCTGAAGAAGACAGGCAAAAATATTTTAAAACATTAGAAGAGCAATCTTCTGATCTTTTATACTTAGATTCTGAATGTGTGGAATTCTACAATTCATTTCCAGACTATGCGGATGCTCATGATGCTTTATCTTATATATATACAGTAAAAGCTGACTTAATAGAAATGAAACCTGAACTTGCAGAAGAACTAACTGATAGTGATATTCTAAATTTAATAAAATCTTCTTATGTTTCTGCATATAATAACAGATATCCAAATGATGAATATGTAAAGGCTGTTGATAATACTTGGCATATTAATCTTTTAAATACTGACTTTTATTCTATTAGTACTTCTTTAGAAAATGAAATTAGAGTCACTCCATCTGCTGAACCTTCTGAAGTATATAATGATTATATAGATCAAGAAAAGAACAATTCTACAGTTATTGTTGATTATAAAGATGCTTGTATAGGATATTATCAGGAAAATTCTAATTCTTCTATACTTGAAAGTTTAAAAGATGCTAATGAAAAAAATGAGGTAACAACACAACAAATTATTAATCAAATAATTGATATCAACCTAGAAAAAACAAAAGAAGAACAACAAAATCAAGTAGCACAAGCAACCCAAACCGAACATTCTTCTGAAGATGATGAACTTGATAGATAATTAAAAAAATGATCAAAGTTTAAAACATTTGTTAAAAACTCTGATCATTTTTTATTAGATTTCCATAATAATTGGTATAATCATTGGATTTCTTTTTGTTTTCATGAATATATAATCTCTTAAATTTTCTCTTGTTGCTGATTTAATTGTTCCCCAATCTCTAATGCCTCTTTCTTCACATTTCTTGATTTCGTGTCTTACAACTGATTTAACATCATCCATTAGATTTTCAGATTCTCTAACATATACAAAACCTCTTGAAATAACATCTGGTCCTGCTACAACTTCACCTGTTGAAGAATCCATTGTTAAAACAATAATAATTAAACCATCTTGAGATAAATGTTGTCTATCTCTTAAAACAATACTTCCTACATCCCCAACTCCAAGTCCATCTACAAGAACTCTACCACAAGGAACTGTTGATGTGAATTCTGCTTTATCCTCATTAATTTCTAGCACACGTCCATTTGCCATCATAATGATATGATCTTTATCAATTCCCATACTTTGTGCAGTTTCACTATGAGCAATTAATTGTCTATATTCTCCATGAACAGGGATAAAGTATTTTGGTTTTGCCAAAGCAATAATTAATTTTTGTTCCTCTTGACAAGCATGTCCTGAAACATGAACAGCTTCTAGTGAACTATAAACCACTTCTGCACCTATTTGCATCAAATCATCAATAACTTTTGATACAAATTTTTCATTTCCTGGAATTGGTGTTGCAGATATGATAACTAAATCATTTGGAGTAATTTTAACTTTTCTATGATCTCCTGCTGCCATTCTTGTTAAAGCTGACATCGGTTCTCCTTGACTTCCTGTTGTAATAATTACTATTTGCTCATCAGTATAACTTCCAATCATATCAATATCTATAAATAAATTATCTGGGCAATCTATATATCCTAATTCTCTTGCTGTTTCAATCATGTTAATCATACTTCTACCACATACAGCAATTTTTCTATTATATTTAATAGCTGCATTTACAATTTGTTGCACTCTATGCACATTTGAAGCAAAAGTTGCCACAACAATTCTTTTAGTACAATGTAAAAATAACTTGTCAAATACTTCTCCTACAGAACTTTCTGACATGGTAAATCCTTTTCTTTCTGCATTTGTACTGTCAGACATTAAAGCTAAAATACCTTGATTTCCTAATTCTGCAATCCTTCCAAAATCCATAATTTTTCCATCAATTGGCGTATAATCTACTTTAAAGTCACCTGTGTGTAGAACAGTTCCAGCTGGTGTTGTTATTGCTAACATTACAGAATCTGGAATACTGTGTGAACTTCTGATAAATTCTACTTTAAAATTATTTCCTAAGGAAATAGTTTCTCCCTGCATAACTTCACGCAATTCTGTACTTCTTAATAATTTATGTTCTTCCAATTTATTTCTAATTAATCCTGCTGTCAATTTTGTAGCAAAAATAGGAATATTGATTTTCTTTAAAAAATATGGTACAGCACCAATATGATCTTCATGTCCGTGTGTAATGATTAATCCCTTAATTTTGTCAACATTTTTCTCTAAATATGTGATATCTGGTATAACTAAGTCTATCCCTAACATATCATCTTCTGGGAAAGATAATCCGCAATCCACAACAATTATCTCATTTTCATATTCAAAAACAGTTATATTTTTACCAATTTCATGCAATCCTCCTAAAGGAATAATTTTTAAACTTGACTTTTTAAATATTGTGTCTGTATCTTTTACTCTTTTTCTTCTTGCTCTAATTGGCTTTTTTTCTCTGTTTTCTTCTTTTTTTGTTTCAATATTGCTTTTTTCTGTTTTTGTTTTCATTTCGCTTGTTTCATTACTAAATTCTTTTTTTCTTCTATTATATGGTCTTCTTGTTCTCCCTCCTTCTTTTCTTAAATTCTCTTTTTTTTCAAATTTCTCATTATTTTTTAAATTCTCTTCTGTCATAAGTACTCCTTTCTTTCTTTTATATTTCTCAATTTTACTAAATTTATACATTTTGTTATTTTTAATTATTATGGATTTTTTTGAACAAAAATATGATATAACGCGAAAAAACAATATTAATTAAAACATATAATTAATATATGAATATATATGAATTAAATAAAAATATAAGTCTCTTTTATATTTTTATAATCTCTTTCTTTTTTCTTATGTACTACACCGCTCATTCTTTTATATATTTTTCTCTTAAATATATATTTTTTACTTTATTTTCTCCGTTCTCACAAATTTGTTTTTCTAATCTCATTTTTTACTTTTATCTCTTTTTTGCTTTTACTTTTAACAAAGTATTTATTTAATAAAATCTCATTCTTTAGCTTTACAGCTATCAACTTTCTCTATTTTACTATAAAATAGAAAAAAAGTCAAATTTCTAAAAGGAAATCTAACTTTTCTTTATGCTTTTTATTATTCGCTTTGTTATTTTATATAGTTTGTTTTTACTGTTTTTTTGTCTCAAATTTCCATCTGTGTTCCCAAAAATGTGGCTGCTGATTGTGCTACTTTTTTCTCTACATCATTCATTTTTTGATTTGCTTCTTTTGACATTAATATAACAGTTCCAATTGTGTCTCCATTTGATATAATTGGATAAACAACTTGCGCATTATATTTTCTTTCTGGATTGTCATTTTTTGTTATGGGCATTGCAACATCACTATTATCTTTACTTGTATATACTTCTTTGTCTTCCATTAATTGTTCTAATTCTGGACTTACATCTTGTTCTAAAAATTCTTTTTTTGAACCTCCTGATACAGCAATAACTGTATCTTTATCTGTGATACATGCAATATGTCCTGTTGTTTTTGATAGTGTTTCTGCATATCCTGCTGCAAATTCTGATAATTCCCCTATCGGAGAATATTTTTTTAATATTACTTGTCCTTCTCTGTCTGTAAATACTTCTAATGGGTCTCCTTCTTTTATTCTTAACACTTTTCTAATTTCTTTTGGTATAACAATTCTACCTAAATCATCTATTCTTCTTACGACACCTGTTGCTTTCATAATTAAAATCATTCCTTTCTCTGGGTACAAATCTGGTTGTAATTGTCTTTATTTTTCAACCATCCTCCCTTTTGTTTTATAAATTTCTTATATTGTTATTATTTCTTATTGTTTCTTTTTTATTCATTTTTTGTCAAAAAAAAATAGAGGATTTTTCATTCCTCTACTTTTGGTTGAACTTCCTCTTTTTTAGGAAATAATGTTGGTTTATATTTATCAATAATATATCCTAAATCTTTTGAAAATTCTTTTAGCATAACAATTTTTATTGATGGATCTTTTCCATTTAAGTAGTCATCTATAATTTGTTTTAATTGTTTAATATTTTTGATTTCTGGCTCTATTTGTTTTGGATGTTTATTGGCTCTATCAACCAATTTTTCTTTAATTAAAACAATATCTTCATTACTTGCACAAGATATTCTTTGGAACATTTGATATGGATCATAATACTTAAATATTGGTACTTCCATGCATTCTTTATCAAATTTTTCATAAAATAGTTCCATTTTCATTGGAATACATTTAAAGATTTCTTCTGCTTTTTCTTTATACATTTTGTCATGTAACTGTGCATTTAATGTATTAAAGTGTTTTAAAATATCATCCATATCTTCTACTACTTCATCAATGGCTATTTTCCCTAATTCCTCGTCTACATTATCACAATATTCTGATTTTAAAGAAGATAAATTCATACCATTAAAAAATACACTTTTTATTGTTTTAATATCATAATCAATTAAATTTTTCTTTGAAAAATAGCTAAAGTATGCATATATTTTTACATTGTCTATTAATCTTAAATTTCCTTGTTTTACATCTTCTATAATATCAGAAATAACTTTTCCAAATTCATCATCAGATATTTTCCAATATTCTTCTGTAAGTAACCTTTTATATGCTGGCAAGTTTTCTGTATCAACTGTGTTTCTAATTGTTTCCATATTGTCTTTGAATATTTTCATATCAAATATTCTGGTTCTTACATAATATTCTATAAATTTGAAGAAACGATATTCTGCTTTAAAATTGTAATAATAGTTACTATCAAATTCTTTAATATAAAATTGTCTGTTATCCATTAATATCCTAGAAGATACTAATATAGATTTGTATTCTTCATTGTCTTTAATATTCATAAATTTATCTTTTGTGATTTTTCCAGCTTTTATTTCAAATGATACTGCTATTGTAAATATCAACATAGTTTGAATAACTCTATGGCTAGTATTTGGATAAGATTTATTTACCATTTCATAAATTTTCTTAAAGTCATTTAAAGCATGTTTTAATATTCTTAAGTTTCTCGTTCCACTTCTTTCAAATGTTGATATAATTAACCTTGTATTTTCTCTTAAGAAACGTATCAAATCTGGGTTATTTTCATATCTCATTAAAATACCATTGATAATGTAATCAAATTTTGGTGCATATTCAAAGGTTTCTCCTATTAATTTTTCCTTAATTCTTTCATAATCATTTGCTTTATCGAAAACATTTTCAATTTTTTGTTGTATTTTTTCTACGATTGGTTTGTCAGTTTTGTTTAATTCATCTTGTTTGTCTAATAAATATGTGGCAATAAATGTTTTCATTTCTAGGTTTGAACTTTTTAATTTTGTTGACAATTCTTTTTCATTACATATAATAATGGTTTTTATATGGTCATGTTCAACAAAATTATTAATATATCCTAAAATATCAATAACATCTACATTTGCTCTTTCTAGGTCGTCAAAGCAAAGAACTTTATCATCTGTTGAGAAAAATTCGGCATAATCTACTTTATCTCCACTTTGTGTAACACCAAAAAAGTTTGCCATATCAATTCCTGTTTTTGCATATTCTGGAATAGTGGTTTGCTCATTAGCATCCATATATTTTCTCAAGTTTTTATCCATTAATTGAGTAGTTTCAATAAAGATTTTTTTACTTATATCTTCAAGATTAGAAATTCCATACAAAGACATATAAATTGTGGTATATCTCTTTCCATTTAATTGCATAGACTCTATTTTTTTTCTAATTTTATGGTTCCAAAAGTGGGTTTTTCCGTGATCCCCATTCTCCATTTATCATAATTGCATAATCTGTATAATCTGATCTGATATAATCTAATATGCTTTCAACTAAATCCTCCATCTATAACCTCATTCCTTTCTTTTGTTTTTAATCCTTTGCTAACACAAAAACATCAATTTTTTTTGGCTCTGCTTGTCTTAATATTTTTGAACATTCTTGTACAGTACTTCCCGTTGTATAAATATCATCAATTAACAAAATTGTTTTATTGTTTAGTATTTGTTTATTTTTCAATTCA
Organism: uncultured Clostridia bacterium; assembly: GCA_944386205.1. Taxonomy (GTDB): domain Bacteria; phylum Bacillota; class Clostridia; order TANB77; family CAG-508; genus CAG-269. Next base: position 16,360 of record CALXAE010000014.1, on the reverse strand, counting down.
TATACATTTTGAATATTTTGCAATCTTTGTTCTTTATTTAATTTACTTTGTTCCACTATATTTTTCGTTTTGAATAAACAGTTTGCTTGCAATGTAATTCCTAATTCTTTACTTATTTTCTTAGCAATTAGCAAACTTTGATTATATCCTCTTTCTTTCATTCTTTTTTTACTAATTGGAACTGGAATAATTGTATCATAAGTTTTCAATTTTTCAAATATTTTTTCATTTTTTAAAATAAAATTTACAAAAGTTTCATAAATATATGACTTTTCATTAAATTTATAATCAATAATCATATTTCGTATATATCCTTCATATTTAAACATATAGAGCAACTCTTCAAAATTGCAATTTTCAAAATTTATTTTCTCATTTTTCATTTGGAGAATTTGGTTTTCCGCTAGTTTGTCTAATTCCATTTTACATTTGCTACAAAGTGCTTGATTATCAAGTTTTCCACAAATTCCGCAAACCTTTGGAAAAAGTAGGTCTATTATAGTAAAAATTTTTTTAATCACGCCTTTCTTATAGATTTTTTAGCTTATATTCTAAACCGGTATTTCTTTTTTTGCTATCAACATTTTGTATCATGAATTTTATAACATTATCACTTCCAATTACGATTAATAATTTTTTTGCTCTTGTAATTCCTGTATATAGAAGATTTCTTGTTAGTAAGACTGGTGCTGACGGTGGTACTACCATTATAACGACATCAAATTCGCTTCCGTTGTGCTTTATGGATGGTTATAGCATAACTATGCTCAATTTGTTCTAGTTCTGTATAGTCATAGTAGGCTGTTTTTTCGTCGTCAAATTTAATTTCGATTATTTTATTTTTTTCGCTGACCTCTGTGATGGTTCCTATTTCTCCATTAAATACGCCTTTTCCTACTTCTACTGTTCCATTACTTCCTTGTTTTTCCCAGTCGATGTCATAGTTGTTTTTCACCTGCATGATGCGGTCTCCGGCTCTATACACTGCTCCCATATTGGCTTTTTCTGGCAAGTCATATATATTGGGATTTAGTCTTTCTTGTAAAGCCTTGTTTAGCTCTCTAGTTCCTAGCATGCCTTTTTTGGTTGGGGTTAATACTTGTATACTTTGGAAAAAGTCATAGTCTCCATAGTTTTTTAACCTTCCTGTGCATAATGATAAGACTTGTTCTAACATTCTTTCTTGTGAATTTTCTTTGATATAGAAAAATTCTTCCATAGTTTCTTCTGTATAATCTTCGTCTCCTTTTGTGATAAAAGGTTCTCCATTATTTACTCTGTGGGCATTTAAAATGATTTTGGATTTAGCAGCTTGTCTAAAGATTTTGTCTAAGTGTATTGTTGGTACTTCTTTAGATGCTATCAAGTCTTTTAACACACTTCCTGGCCCTACTGATGATAACTGGTCACAGTCTCCTACTAAGATAAGTTTTGTTCCTTTGTAGATACATTTTAATAAATAACTCATGATAAACATATCCACCATAGATAACTCATCTACAATGATTAAGTCTGCGTCAATTGGTGCTCCTTCATATTCTGTACTGGTTTGATAAAAATTGTTTTCGTCTATTTTGCCAATTTCTAATAATCTATGTAAAGTTGAGGCTTCTTTTCCTGTGGTTTCTGTCATCTTTTTGGCTGCTCTTCCTGTTGGTGCACATAGTACTACTTTGTTTCCTTTTTGCTCATAAATGTCAATGATACTTTTAATAATAGTGGTTTTTCCTGTTCCTGGTCCACCTGTGATAATGGTTACATTGTTTTCATTGACCAATTCTATTGCTTCTTTTTGTTTTTCTGATAGTTCTATATTAGATTGTGTCTCTAACTTTTTTAAAAGTACCGCTATATTTTTAATTTGTTTTACATTTGGTGCTGATTGTAATTGTTTTATTCTAAGGGCAATATCTTGTTCTGTGTAATAGAAATTTGATAAATAAATCCATGTGCCTGTTCCATCATTTCTTTCTTCTATCACAATTTCGTCATTTGCTCTTAATTCAATTAGTCCATCTTCAATATTTTCTGTCATAACATCTAATAAAGAAATGACAAATTCAATAAGATTTTCTTTTATAACACAAGCATGTCCATTATATGTTGCTCTAATAAGAGCATATTTGATACCACTTCTAATTCGCTTATCATTGTCATAACTAATTCCTAAATCTAATGCCATTTTGTCAATTTGTTTAAAGTCCACACCTCTTGCTATATCGATTAAAATATATGGGTCATTTTCGATTTGTTCAATGGCATTGACACCTAACAATTCATAAACCTTTTTGGCAAATTCTGCCCCTATCCCAAATCTTTCTAGAAATCCTACAATTTGCCACACTTCCCAATTTTCTAAAAAGCTTTCTGCAATATCTATTGCTTTTGCCTTTGATATACCTTTTACTTCTGCTAATCTCTCTGGTTCTGTTTTAAACACATTGATTGTATCTTCTCCAAATCTACTAACAATTCGCTTTGCTAGGGCTTCTCCTACACCTTTGATATTTCCATTTGCCAAATATTTTTCTAATGCCCCAACGGTTTGAGGTATTAATTTTTCAAAAGTTTCCACTTTAAATTGTCTTCCATACTTTTTATGTTCAACAAAGTTCCCTATTACTTTTAGATTGTCTCCACTTCCTACAAAAGGCAAATATCCTACAATTGTGGTTTGTTCTTCTTCTGTATCAAATTCTGCTATCATATAACTATTGGTTTCGTTATAATATATGATGTCTTCTATTTCTCCTATTAGTTCCATTATTTCTCCTAACCTCTACTTTTTTAACGACGCAAGATGCTGATTATTTTTTAAACTAGTAATTCCTCCATCGCAATCTTATACTGTTCCTCATTAGGTGCCTTACCATGCCATCCAACTTGATTTTCCATAAAAGACACACCTTTACCCTTTATGGTTTTCGCAATAATGCAAACTGGTTTTTCTTTTATATTTTTAGCCACATCAAAAGCATCAATAATTTCTTGCATATCGTGACCATCAATTTTAATAATTTCAAATCCAAAACTTCTAAATTTCTCATCAATTGGATATGGACTCATAACTTCTTCTATTGTTCCATCAATTTGTAAATTGTTATTATCTACTACCACACAAAGATTATCTAATTTGTATTTTTTAGCAGACATAGCAGATTCCCAAACTTGTCCTTCTTCTATCTCTCCATCTCCCAAAACGCAGTAAACTCTATAATCTTTTTTATCCATTTTTCCTGCAATTGCCATTCCGACTGCTGCTGATAGTCCCTGACCTAGAGAACCAGTTGTCATATCCACACCTGGTATCTTTTTCATGTCTGGATGTCCTTGCAAATAACTGTCTATTTTTCTAAATGTTTTTAGGTCTTCTACTGGGAAAAATCCTCTATTTGCTAAACAGCTGTATAAAGCTGGAGAACAATGTCCTTTTGACAATACAAGTCTATCTCTATCTTCCCATTTTGGGTCTTTTTCATTAATATTCATTTCGTGGAAATATAATACTGTTAAAATGTCTGCAACTGATAAAGAACCTCCTGGATGTCCTGATTGTCCACTATATACAGCTTCTATAATTCCTCTTCTAATTTCTACCGCTTTTTGGGTTAATTCTTCAATATTCATATTTTCTCATTCCTTTCTTAAGGCACAAATCTAGTTGAAAAAAATTTAAATTTTTCAACCTTTTCTCCCTTTCATATTTTTCCGTTTTTCTTACTATACGCATTCTATCATATACTACTATCAAAATCAATCTACCCTAAAGAAACTTTCACATAAATTTTATTGTCATTTCCGTATATTTTAGTATATAATCAAACCATAAGTGATATTTACTTAAATAAAAACATATACTATGAAAGAAAGGACTGGTTATATTGATAGAAAACTTTATAAAAAACAATCAAGAAAATATGATAAAACACTTGCAAGAATTGATACAAATTCCAAGTGTATATTCTGAGTCTAAAAATCCTCTTATGCCTTTTGGAGAAAATGCCAATAAAGCTTTAGAATATATGCTTAATTTAGGAAAACAACTTGGATTTAAAACCAAAAATGTTGATGGATATTGTGGCTATATCGAGTTCGGAGAAGGTAGTGAAATGGTCGGCATTATTGGACATTTAGATGTTGTTCCAAGTGGCGATAATTGGACATATTCTCCATTTTCTGGTACTATTTTTGATAATAAAATTTATGGTAGAGGTGCCATTGATGATAAAGGTCCTGTCATTGCTTCTTTGTATGCCATGAAATATGTATTAGATAATTTTAAAGTTAATAAAAGAGTTCGTTTAATTTTGGGATTAAATGAGGAAAATGATTGGAAGTGTATGGATTATTATAAAGCTCATGAAGAATCTCCTACCATAGGGTTTAGTCCTGATGCTGATTTTCCATGTATCTATGCTGAGAAATCTATTTTGACACCATATTTTTCAATGGACTATTCTGAAAATTCTTCTCCTATTTCTATAAAAGAGATTGATTGTAACCAAAATGCCATAAATGTAGTTCCTAAAATTTGTCATGTTATATTAAAGATTGTTCCATCTATATCTATGGAAAACTTTATCAAAAATATTAAGGAAATTTGTACGCATTATGATTTTGAAATTGATACGTATAAATTGAATGATGAAGAAGTAAAATTAACTGCTCACGGTGTTGGTGCACATGCTGCTCATCCTGATTTAGGTATTAATGCCATTTCAAGATTAATCGTTATTTTAAATGACTTGTTTAAAGTTTATAATATAACTAATTCATTATTTAATTTCTTTGCTAACTATATAAGTACAGAATATGATGGTAAAAGTTTGGGAACAAATTATAAAGATGAGTCTGGTAGTTTAACATTAAATGTAGGAAAAATTTCTTTAGAAAATAGTATTTTGAAAATTGGATTAAATTTACGAATTCCAATCCATACACCTATTGAAGAAGTTGAAAAGAAATTTTTAACTATGTTAGCTGATTATCCTGAAATCACCTATACAAAGTCAAGTTCTAAAGCAGGTTTATATATTCCAAAAGATAATTATTTGGTAAAAACACTTTGTGATATTTATAATGAAGAAGCAAATAGTTATTTAGAGCCAATTGCCATTGGTGGTGCTACATATGCTAGAGCTTTTGATAATTGTATTTCTTTTGGTTCCAATCTTCCTGGCCAAAAAGATATGTGTCACCAGACTGATGAGTTTATTTCTATTGATAATTTGTTGTTTGCTTGCAAAGTCTATGCTAAGGCAATTTGTGAATTGGGCAAAAATAGTTGATTTGTTCGTATTTATATGATACAATATTTATGTTTACTAAAAAGTGTATATGTATCAAAAGGAGGAAACAACATGTATCAAAATGAATTTTCACTTCAAATCACTTCACGGGAAACTGGCGAAAAAGTAACCTATGAAAGGTGTTCCGCCATCTGCGAATACAGAAGCCAAATTTTAAAAAAGGCTTCACAGATGGGAGGAACTGTAGGTCCAACAAGTTCTCATATTCTTGTACCAACAAGTGAGAAACTTCACGAATTAGTACACTATATTGAAGAACTTATGTTTCCTGCAAATACTGTTACAATCAAAGTTAGAGGTAAATTTTTTGCTTCTTTCCCGAAAACATCAAAGATGTACACATTTCGTGAAGCATTATTGGTACAGATGAGTACCCATCACGGAACAGAGACGGACTATGGATTTTCTTTTAACAATCCATATGAAGCGTCCTTATTCGTGGCAACACTTGCCAAAAATTATACATTTTAAAAGCCTTCCCCCCTCAGGCGTTCTGCCACGAGGGGGGCCTTTTTATTCTTCTTCAAAAATTTGATTAAATTCTTGTTCATTAATCTTTTCTTTTTGCAACAATACCTCAGCAATTTTGTCTAGCTTATCTCTATGCTCTTTTAAAAGTGTAATTGCGTCATTATAAGCTGTATCAATTAACATTTTTACCTCTTCTCCAATTTCATCTCCAATATTTTCTCCAAACATTTGCATTTCGTAAGGTTCTTTACCTTGGAAATCAATTGGACCTAATTTATCACTCATACCATATTTTGTTACCATATCTCTTGCAATTTGTGTAGCAACTTCGATATCATTACTTGCCCCTGTAGAGATATCATCTAAAACCAATCTTTCTGCTGCTCTACCACCTAAAAGGGCGATTAGCTTTTCTTGCATTTCAGTTTTTGAAATATAATATTTATCTTCATTGGTTTTATACATTGTATATCCGCCAGCAACACCTCTAGGAATAATTGATACTTCTTTTACATTGGTTTGTGTTGGAAGATATCTACTAACTACTGCATGTCCAGCTTCGTGATAAGCTGTTAGACGTTTGTCTTTGTCTGAAATAACTCTTCCTTTTTTCTCTAGCCCAACCGTTACTTTTTTAACAGCTTCTTCAATATCATCATTTTCAATTTCTTCATGTTTATTCTTCGTTGCGACAATTGCTGCTTCATTTAAGATATTTTCAAGTTCTGCACCAGTAAATCCTGCTGTATCTTCTGCTATACTTTCCAAATTTACATCGTCTGATAGTTTTTTATCTTTACTATGAATTTTTAAAATTTCTAGTCTTCCGTTTAAATCCGGATTTGGTATCGTGATTTGTCTATCAAATCTTCCTGGTCTTAACAATGCCTTGTCTAGCATTTCTGGTCTGTTTGTTGCAGCTAGTACGATAATTGTTTCTTCTGAACCAAATCCATCCATTTCTACTAACAATTGATTTAATGTTTGGTTATTTTCTGTTTCTGCTCCACTATTTGATGTTCTTCTTGCCCCAATTGCATCAATTTCGTCAATAAATACAATACATGGTGCCAATTTTCTAGCTTTTTCAAATAATTTTCTAACACGAGAAGCTCCTAGTCCTGCGAACATTTCGATAAATTCTGATCCACTCATAGATATAAATGGTACATCTGCTTCTCCTGCAATTGCTTTTGCAATTAAGGTTTTTCCTGTTCCTGGCTTACCATATAGTAAAACACCTTTTGGAACTCTTGCCCCCATTCTTGTATATTTTTCTGGTCTTTTCAAAAAGTCTACAATTTCAATTAGTTCTTGTTTTTCCTCTTCTAAACCTGCAACATCATCAAATCTCACTTTGGTCTTTCTTTCTGTCTCGTCATATACCTTTCCTTTTTCTCCAAGTCCTTGCATTTTAAATATCATGATAAATAATGCTACCATAATAATAGTTGGAAGGATTGAAAATAATGTGCCTGGTAATTGTGCCCAAAAACTTTGTGGTTTTTGAATTAATTCAATTTCATTTCCTTCTGCCACTTCTGTTTGAATTAATGTAATAAAGGCTTCTGAATCTGGAATAATCGCTGTTTTTTCCTCATCTTCATTTTTCAATTTTACTTTGGCATTTCTGCTACCTGTTGTCAATTCTACCTTTTCTACATTTTCATAAGAAATTTCTTTAATTAAATCTGTATATGCTAGTGTATTTTCATCTTTTTCATCACTATTTTGATTATAGATAACTACACATACAATGGCAATGATTAACAATATAATTAGTGCAATAATAGATATCCATAATTTTTTCTTTTGCTCTTTTTCATTGTCTCTATTTTTATCTTTATCCATTTATTGTTTCATTCCTTTCTTGTATAATATGTTTATGCATTAGAACCCTCTGGTTCATCATGTTCTTTATCTTCCTTACCTTCTTTATTTTTTGATTTATCTTTTGTTTTTTCTCTATCTTCTTTTTGTTTTTCTTCCCTTTCTTTCTCTTTTTCTCTTTCGCTTTCTTTTTCTTCCATTTCTCTTTTTACAATTTGCTGTGCCTCTACAATCTTCATAACTTCTGCTTGTTTTTTTATCAAATCTGACTTAATGATAAACATAGCCGCCATTAAATAAATCGTTGCAACTGTTACATACATAATACTAAAGTATTCAATCGTAAAGTTAAAGACAATATTTACAATTAAGTAGATAATATTTAGTATTGTTGAAAGTGTTAATGCATAGATTGACATATTAAATATAGCTACATAGCGCATTCTCATTTTCAATACCCACATTGTAAAATATCCCACAATACTGATGATAACTGCATACCATAAAGTATTGATAAAATACATAGCAAAGCTATAAATAAATAAAGTTATAAATATGCTAAAATATAAAGAGTTCATTTGTCCACTTTGCACATAATTTACCACATCTTGTTTACTAAATTGTGTTAAATTAATACTATCAAATGATTCTTTATAATTATAAGATACTTCGCCAATCATTGTGATATTTCTTAATACCACTCTATTTTTTAAAATCACAGCACCTGTTCCATATTCATTAATCTCATTTAGATATTGATTAATCGTTTCTTCTGAGTCTGTATTTGTATCGACAATAATTTTTCCAAATTGTTCATTGTCAAATTTCATGACCTCTTCTGTATTTACTTTCAAAGTTCCATCACTATATGAAAAGTCTGGAAAATTATTTGCAAGATAATATGCTCCTTGTCTTATCATCTGATAAGTCTGATACAAAGTCCATACACTTAATATAATGGCTAATATTACTACTAATTTAGCAATATATGAAACCGCTTTTCCTAACCCTTCTGTTGCCATTTCTGGATATTTTTCTATATTTACAATAGAATATTTAACTTTCTTAAAAAATCCCAATCCTTTTAATTGTTTGTATTCTTCTTTCTTTTCTTCAACATTATTATTTTCTTCTCTTTGAGCCATTATCTGTACTCCCTTCTAACACTTGAATCTACATATTTTGGATTAACTTTAAATATCGCTTTTTCTCCAATTTTTATATCTTTATTGGTAATATCACATACCACATGATAAGTTCCTACTCTACCTAAAACTCTACAGTTAGTATCTCCAATTTTTACATACATATTTTGATTTTTAAAGAAATCTTTTATATCTCTTACAATATATCGTAACTTGTCCACTGTTCTAAACATATCTCTTCCAGTTTCCATATTTATCCCATCCATATACCCTGCTGGAATAATCGCTACTTTTGTTTCTTTTTTAGTTGTATATGTATTAGAATATCCAATATTAAATCCTTTTGGCAATTCTTTGATTTCTGAAACTTGTGCCTCTAAATGCGCAATTGGTTTTAATCCCAAAGAATTTCTAAAAGCAATTCTACCTAAAAAAGCTGATCCCACTCTTACAGCATTCAAATGCATATTAGGAAATTTTATAAAAGCTGATGAATTACAAATATGAAGCATACCTGTTTTTATATCATTCATTTTCAAAACTTCAATGACCTTAATAAATCTGTCAAATTGTAATTTGGTATATTTATCATTGAAAAAGCTAACAGAAAAATGAGAAAATGTGCCTTCAATTTCGATATTTTTTATTCCTTTTAAAACTTCCACCATTGTATCTCTGTCAGAATAAACAAAACCATATCTTCCAAATCCTGTATCAATTTTTAAATGTGCTCTAATTTTTCTATTTTCTTCTTTTGCAATCTCTTCAGCCACTTCTATATCTTCTTTTGAGCCAATTGAAAGGATGATATTGTTATCTACTAAAGTTTTTACATCTTCTTTTATGGCTGTTGTAGATAACATTAAAATATCTTGTTTTATGCCAGCTTCTCGTAACTTCAAGGCCTCTTCTATTGTTGATACTGCAAAAAATGAAATCCCATTATCAATTAATATTTTTGTAAATTCTACAATTCCTAATCCATAAGCATTTCCTTTAACAACTGCAATAATTTTGACCTTTTTTCCATTATCATCTGGCCCATTTGTTTCAGCATGTTTTTTTATCTGCTCTATATTATGCACTAAATCTTTCTTTTCTATCACTAAAGCTTTCATTTTTATCCTTTCTGGAGACGTGCCAAAATGGACATTTTGGCACGTCCCTAATGATTCAAACTTTTTCTTTTCAATTGTCTCAATGTTCTAAACATTTTTTCTGAAAATTTATACAATTTATATTTTAATGGTTTAAAAGGATAATATACTTCTCCTATAAATTCTGTAAATGTTGCTCCAAATCCTTTTTTAAATCTATATAATCCATATTGTGGATGGCTTTCATCTACAACACCTGATACACCTCTAAAGTCGTAAACATCATCATGTCTTGCAATTGCCATTTTTATCATTTCCCATTGTAATAAATAGTTTGGCATTAAATTTCTATGTTTATTACTACTTGCTCCATATAAATACCATGTTTTATTACCATAAAAAATTGGAATAACACCTGATATTGGCTCTCCTTCATAATATGCCATTAGAACCTTCATATGGTCTGGGCCTAAGCAATCATACATTTTTTCAAAGTATTCCAAAGGTCTTATGATAAAACCGTCTCTTTCCCCAGTTTCCACCATAATTCTGTGGAAATCTTTTAAATCTTCTTTTGTTCCATCTTTTACAGTGACACCTTTTCTTCCAGCTAATCGAATATTGTATCTCCATTTTTGATGAAATCCTGCCATAATTTCTTCTTCTGTTTTGTCTTTTATATCTAAACGAAATACATATCTTGGTTGAATTTCATCTTTAAAATCTTTGGCATCATCTTTAATTTTATATCCTAAATCTGTAACGACTTTTCTAAATTCTTGGTCATCACTTACAATATCTGGTTCTGTTCTCAATACAAATGCATTATATTTTTTTGCTAATTCTTTTGCGCCATCTGTTAATTGTTTCATAACATTTTCGTCATGTATATCACAAACTGGTCCTCTTGATGCATACATCATATTTCCAAATATAGGCATTTTTCTTACCCATACACATAAAGAACCAATAATGTTTTTATTTTCATCTTCTGCTAAGATGACTTCTGGCTTCCAATTTGGCTTTTTTACTTCTGCCCATTCTAAAGATTGTTGAAAGTTACATCTTTCATGTCCTTCTAAAAATTTTTTATATTCTTCTTTTGATTTTTCATCTGTTACAAATCTCATGTTTTCTTCTTCCTCCTAGTATATTTGCGATACATGAGTATTTTACACCAATATATGGTTTTTTACAAGTAATTTGTGTTAATTTTTGGTGAATAAAAAAAGAATATAAGTGAAATACATCACCTATATCCTTTTATTTTAAGTTTTGATTATCTTTCTGCATTTCTAGGATTAAATTTTATAATATTGCTTTTTTCTTGTTCATCCTTCATTTTTTCTAAATATGATTCAACAGCATTTTTCACAGTTTCTGGTATATTTTCAACCTTTTGACACTCGCCATTTTCATCTATTGTAATTCCTCCTAGATATTTCTGTAGTTCTTTTCCTTCTTCAACTTTTTCTATATTAAAATTAGTAAAAGTTTCTCCTAATACAAAATTCAATCCAGCAAATTTTTTGTCTAAAAAATATTGCACTAAATTTTTTCCTTCTGTCCATATAACTACATTTTCATAAACATCTGGACTTACAAGTTGGATTGGCTCTCCTGATTTTTGGTTGACTTTAGTTGCCTGTCCTATTTGCGTTTTTCCTATATAAACATACTTATTATCTTCTGTTTGTATCGGCGCTTTTGGCATATATCTATAATACAATGCATCTCTATTGATTCCAGCAAATTGAATATCTTTCCCTTGTTCCATCCAACATTCCTGTTCAGATACCACTAATCCTCCTCCAGCATCAATTACAACCGAATCTTTGTCTCTCATAAGTTTTTGTTTTTTCAAACTTTCTCTTTCTTGTTGTAACAATTCTTCTATATCTTCTGCTATTTGAGAATTGTATGTATATTGTCCTTTTTCTCCTTTTAAAATCGTTCCAAGAACAAAGTCTGGTTTTCCGAAATGTGCCATATGTCCTTTTAATGGGCCTAATTCTTCTCCTATAGATTTGTAATATTGATCACGTATTTTTTCTGCATTCTCTTCTGATAACATTTCTTGCAATTTGGTATTTCCATCTGGACTTGCAACAATTTCAGATAACGGAACATTCGCTTCTATTACACCTATTGCATTGTCTGCACCTTGTATAATTCCTCTATATACAAACCTATTTTTTTCATAATCTTCTACAATTGGATTGACCGCTATGAATGCGGAATTATCTTGTAAATATGGGTTAGATACATAATAGTCTCTTGCATTTCCTTGCGCATCTCTATGTACTTGTAAGGTTCTAGAATCATCTGGACTTATTTTTCCCCCTAATAATTTTGCTTTTAAAAGTGTCCATTTTCTTTTTAATTCTTCCATCTTTTTTGTTCTTTCATATTTCTTTTGTTCTTTTTCTGTTCTTTCGATTATTTGCATACCATTCACCAATATATATTTGTTTTTAAAAAAATATATATTTCCTTTCATTTTTCTATGAGCTTTATAATAACTTCTTTACTCAAATTATTTATTTGTCTTTTTAAATATCATAATAGCTAATGTCAACAATATAATAAACATTATAATAAAAGTAATTATTATAAATATAGCACTTGACGCCTCTATTCCATTTGTTGAAAGATTCCATAGTACAATTATTTCTAACAATTTGCTAATTGTAATAGCTATTATTGGTAAAACTATCGACCATACTATTCTTTTTGTAGATTTTCTCTTTATATTAACAATTAATGAAATTATAGCACAAAATACTATAATAGTAGAAAATACTGTTGCCGTATATGTTGAAATATTTCTTTCTCTCATGTAATTTGGTATTTCTGGGATATCGTCATTCATCTCTACTAATTGTGATGTAGTATCTTCCATATTTTTCTCCCTTTCTTGTATGACATGTTCTATAATAATTTTTTAGCAACAATTTTTTAATTGGTGGAGGTTGGTTACCCATAAATGAACTTTCCAGTTCACTTATAGGCATATCCTCCTTTTTATAGTATGTATCTTGCGTAGTAAACATTATTGTTAAACTATCATCATATATATACACCCTATATACTAACATATTTATTAGCATTTGTCTATACTTGATGTCCTCAATATTTCCTTTGGTAAGGTTCTTTAAGAAGAACTTTATTTGTGGTACTGTTACTTGAACAACGGCACTTTTTTCTATGGCGATTTGTGTTTCTATTTCTTTTCGTTCTTCTTCTAGTTTTGCAATTTCTTCAAATATTGACTGCTTTACACTATCAATTCCACAATATTTTATGCTGTCAAATAAATTAGATTTTGCTTTTTCGTTACTTTTTAATTGCTTTTCTAATGATTTTATTCTAGTTTTGTCTTTTTCTTTTTCTGCAAGTTTTACTACAATTTTTGCTATTTTATCTATATTCTCGTCTGTCAATATTTTTAATGCTTGTGTAATTACTATATCCTCAATGTAATCTTTTGAAATACCTTTTCTTGTACATTTTCCTTCCCAAGTTCCTTTACAACCGTAATAACAATGTAATTTCCCTGTTTTTGAAGTACCACTATAACCAACCATCATTGATTTACAATTTCCACAGAATAGTTTTGTTGTCAGTAGATATTGTGTTTTTGCTCTTGCTCTTTGTGGTGCTTCTTTATTTTTTAGCATTTTATCTCGCACTTTGTAAAAAGTATCTTTATCAATAATACTAGGAATACCATTTTCAACTTCTTTATTGTTATAAGAATATACCCCTATGTATTTTTTATTTAAAAGCATTTTTCTTAAACTGTTCTTATTAAATTCATTTCCCCTAGAAGTTTTTAGATTTTTTTCATTTAAGTATCGAATTATATCAGCCATTGTTTCTCCATTTGAATATTTTTCAAATATTTTTTGAACTATTGGGGCTGTTTCTTCGTCAATTGCAAATTTCTTTTTTTCTATTTTATTATTATTGTGTCCTGTTAATGTTTCGGCTGTAACTAATTTAAAACCTAATGGAACACTACCACCATTGTAATAGCATTTACTAGCATTAGTTTTCATACCTCTTTTTATTTTCTGTGATAGTTCTACTGAATAGTATTCTGCCATACCTTCAAGTACACTTTCCATTAGTATCCCTGAAGCATCCTCTGATATGTTTTCTTTTGCTGAAAAAACTCTTACACCATTTTTCTTTAATTTCTTTTTGTATATTGCACTATCATATCTGTTTCTAGCGAATCTATCTAATTGATAAACTAAAACTCCTTGAAATTGCTTTCTTTCGCTATCCTTTATCATTTTTAAAAATTCTGGTCGGTTATCAGTTTTTCCACTTATATCTCTATCAATATATTCCCCAATTACATTATAACCATTTCTTTTTGCAAATTCATAGCATACCTCCAATTGTCCTTCAATAGAATGTTCATTTTGTTTTGGCCCGGGACTATGTCTTGCATATATTACTACATTCAATTTTGTTACTTCCTTTCATATAAGAAAAATGAAGATCTAAAATCTCCATTTTATTTTTTCTTTCTTTCTGTAATGTTTCCAAGTAGTTCTTTAAAAGAATACTCTATTCTTGCTTTTAATTCTATTAGTTTAGATTTGCCATCTATTATTGTTAGTGGTAAGTTTATGTCATTATTTTCTTTTTGATTTTCTACTTCACTAAATATTTTATCTCTTTCAGTTATGTAGTTTTTAATGTTGTCTAATAGCCAAAACAAGTTTACCTCATCTTCTAGCATTTCATTTAGAATTTTAAGGTGTTCTTGGTATTCCATACTTTTTTCTCTTTTTTCTTCTATATCAATTTTGGTATTATCTTCAAATAAACCGTAATTATGTTGTAATTTATACAGTACAGATATAGCCTTTTCTGATAAACCTGTCTTTTCGTTTATATCTTTGAACTTATAATCTTTACACTCTTGTTGCCCTATAAGATAGTCTTTACTCACTTCTAACTGTTCTGCAATTACAAGCATTAGACTTTCTTTTGGAATATTATTTCCTTTTGCAAAGTTAGATATTGAACCCTCTGAAATTCCAGATTTTTCTGAAAAACTTTTTTGAGTATAGCCTTTTTCGTATAGTAATTTTTTAAATCTGTCTGAAAATATTTTCCTTGTTTTTTCCATATTTTCATTTAGTATCTCATAATTTTCTTTAACATTTGTATAACTTTTGTTGGTGTTTTTCGCCATTTTAATACTCCTTTCATCTTTTTTAATTTTTATAACATTTTTTACACAAAATTTAATTTTTAAAGTTCCATTGACTTAATTTAAGAAAGTATTTATAATGCTTATAAATTGATTATATACAACTTTTAAAAAGTGATATAATAAAAATGAAACTGATTAAATTTTGTAAATAGATAATAACACATCTTTTACCGAAAGTAAACAGTTTTTACAAAAAAATTAAGAAAGGAGCAAAAAATGTCATTAGAAATTAAATTAAACACAAAAAAGATAACTAGAATTGCAAGTTATTTATCTCCAAAAGAAATAAGCGATTATGTTTCTAAACATAAAAAAGAATACTTGCAATTTTTAGAAAAAGAAAATGAGGAAATTCAAAAATCTGCAAGCACAGAAAACTCAAATACTGAATGGACTCAATTTTCAGATGATGCAATTTGCAATGTAAAGTTAGGAGGTGAACAAAAATGAGAAACTTAAAAATCACTAATCATATGAAAAAGATTACATATAGTAATATCTCAAAAGAAAAATTGGACGAATTCTTTTCGTCTGGTTATAACAAAAGATTAAAAGACAAATGCAAAGGTGCATACACTATGTTTGATTTTAAACAAGGCATAATAATTGGAAATCATTTAGTACGCATTGATGAAGACAGATATATTGTAGATTTAATGGTATATGCACTAGCACATATAGAAGATTTAGAAAAAACAATTGTAGATTTAGAAGACATTATAAAAGAACTTGAAGAACAAATAGAATCTACAAAAACAGAAAATGAGGAAATGTAAAAGTTTCCTCTATCTAAATATATAAAAAGGAAGTGATAGAAAATGGAAGAAAATGAAGAAACAATAGATATAGAACTCATAGGAACTTTACAAGAAATTTCAAGCAGTTTATCTTATATAGAAGAACATTTATCAAAAATTGTAGATAAATTGTCAGGAATTGAAATGAACACTAATAATCTATAATAGAGGAGGATTTGAAAATGCAATATATAGAATTAAAGGCTGACAAAAGCCCTATAAGAGAAAATTATAAGAAAAAATATAACTCTTTTGAAAATTTAGAAAATGCAGGAGCAATGCTTAATGAAAATGTAGTGCTTATTGATTTTGACGGAGATAATAAAGACGAAAACAAAATTATTGATTATATTGATACTACATATCCAACCTTGAAAGTTATAACAACAAAAGGTGTACATTTCTATTATGCAAAACCTCATAATTTAAAACTTAAAAAGAGTATGATAGATACAATAACAGTTGGTGGATTCCA
>CALXAE010000013.1 GCA_944386205.1 uncultured Clostridia bacterium | reverse complement strand
CTTGCTCTTGTTAATATTCCATTCTCTCCTGTCAATGTCGCTATTGTTACACCTGCTAGTATTAGCAACACAATTATTGTTATTACTAATGCAATTAGGGTAATACCCTGTGCTTTATTTTTTGTTAAAAATACCCTTTCTTTTAAAAATTCCATCTTATAAACTCCTCCTCTTTCGATTTAATATCACCTGCTTCGTGAAAAGTTCTTTATTCTTTTCATTTTTAACCTGCATTATTTTTTTAATGCAAAAACTTATACTACATCCTGTAATTTTCTTATTTTTAATATACCACATCCTGTAGATTGCTTTCAATCTTTTTCAAGAAATGTTTTTTATTTGTAACTTTTTAGAAATATTTTTGTAACATTTACAGTTTCATCCTGTAATACGATGACAATTTTTGCTATAAAATATAATTTAAATTAATGAAATTTTTAAATTTATAGGAGAAATGCTTATGAAAGTAAAAACCCTAAATGGAAATTTAAATATTATTGGTAAAAATTTAAGAAAATATAGAAAATTAGAAAAAATTTCACAACCAGAAATTTGTAGAAAATTGGATTTAATTGGTGTTACCATGTATATTTGTGATATTTATGAAATCGAGTATGGTAAGAAAACTGTAAAAGATTTTGAGGCTTTAGCTTTTTGCAAAGTTCTTGGAATTTCTTTAGAAGATTTATATAATGATACAGACCAATATTATGAAGCATAAAAAATGATTATAGCATAATTTTATTTTATTCTATAATCATTTTTTATTTATCACATTATTACTATAACTAAAAGTCAATTTAAAATTTTAATTTTTTGCATATAATATATACATATCTAATTATTTATATCCTTTATTTTAAACAACTGCAAAAGTTAATTCTCCTTTTACTGCTACTTTTCCATCAACAGTTGCTAATGCTTCTCCAATTCCAATAGGACCTTTTCTCTTAATGATTTTTACTTCTAATTTTAACCTATCACCTGGAACTACTTGTCTTTTAAAGCGTAATTTGTCAATTCCACCAAACAAAGCATTTCTTCCTTTATTTTCTTCCATTGAAAGTATAGCAACTGCACCAGTTTGTGCTAATGATTCAACAATTAAAACGCCTGGCATAATTGGATTTCCTGGGAAATGTCCTTTAAAATAATATTCGTCTTCGCTAACATTTTTATATGCTACTGCACTTTCTCCTGGTGTATATTCTTCCACTTCATCTATCATTAAAAATGGATCTCTTTGAGGAATAATTTCTTTAATTTGTTCTTTATTTAACATCATTCTTATCCTTCCTTATTATAGATTTATTTTATTTTAAATAAAGGTGTACCATATTCTACAACATCTTCGTTTTTAACGCAAATTTCTACGATTTCACCATCAAATTCTGATTCAATTTCATTCATTAATTTCATAGCTTCTACGATACATACCACTTGTCCTTTTGATATTTTATCTCCTACTCTTACATATGGGTCTTTGTCTGGTGCTGAGCTTGCATAAAATGTTCCTACCATTGGAGATTTTATTACTTTATAATTTTCTTCTTTCTTTTCTTCTACAGCCACCATTCCTTTTTCTTCTTGTGGTCTTACAGCAGGAACTGTCATTGGGGCACTTGCTTCTATAACATGTGGTTCTACAATGACTTCTCTCTTTTCACTTTTCTTCATGCTAATTTTTACACCATCTGGAAATTCTATTTCCAATTCTTCTAATTTAGAATTTCCCATATCATCCATTAATTTCTTAATTTCTTTGTAATCCATATTTATCTCATTCCTTTCTTAAGGCACAAATCTGGTTGGAAAAGAATTAAATTTTGGCTAGGAAAACGAGTTTGAAATTTATGAGGCGTACTTTTTGTACGTTGATTAAATTTCAAATGAAGTTCGCCACTGCGCAACGCCAAAATTGTAATTATTTTTCAACCTTCTACCTCCATTATTAATCTTCATATTTCTTCAACAAAATACTACTATTATGTCCACCAAATCCTAATGAATTAGAAATTGCATATTTAACATCTACTTTTCTTCCTTCATTTGGAACAACATCTAAATCACATTCTTCATCTGGTACTTTATAATTGATAGTAGCTGGGACAAATCCTTCTTCAATTGCTTTTGCACAAACAATTGCTTCTACGCCACCTGCTGCACCTAATAAATGTCCTGTATGTCCTTTTGTTGAACTTACCATTACTTTTTTTGCATTTTCTTCTCCTAATGCTGTTTTGATTGCTTGTGTTTCGCAAGAGTCATTTAGATGTGTTGATGTACCATGTGCATTGATATATGTAATTTCTTCTGGATTTACATGTGCTTCTTCCATGGCGATTTTCATGGCTCTAGCGCCACCTTCTCCTCCTGGAGCAGGAGATGTAATATGATAAGCATCTGATGTAGCACCATATCCTACCATTTCTGCATAAATTTTTGCTCCTCTTTTTTTCGCATGTTCTAATTCTTCTAAGACAATAACACCTGCACCTTCTCCCATAACAAATCCACTTCTTTCTTTGTCAAATGGAATACTTGCTCTTGTTTTGTCTTCTGTTTTTGTTAATGCTTTAATGTTGGTAAATCCTGCTATACCAAGTGGTGTAATTCCAGCTTCTGTTCCTCCTGCTAAAACAACATCTTGATATCCATGTTTAATCATTCTAAAGCTTTCTCCTATACTATGTGTACCTGAAGCACACGCTGTTACCATAGCAATAGATTCTCCTTTTGCACCAATTTCAATGGCTACATTTCCTGTTGCCATGTTTGGAATTCCCATTGGAATATACATTGGAGATACTCTATCTGGTCCTTTTGTCATGTATTTTTCGTGTTCAACTTCTGTCGTTTCAATTCCACCAATTCCTGAACCTATGATAATTCCTACTCTTTCCATATTTTCTGTTTCTTTATCTAGTCCACTATCTTTCCATGCTTCTCTTGCAGCAATAATAGCATATTGAGAAAATTTGTCTAATCTCTTAGCTTCTCTTTTATCAAAATAGTCTTCTGGGTTATAGTCTTTTATTTCTGCTGCTAGTTTTACTTTAAAATTTGTTGTGTCAAAACTCTTAATCTCATCAATTCCACATTTTCCAGATTTTATTCCTTCCCAAAAATCTTCTGTTGTATTTCCTATTGGAGTTAATGCTCCTAAACCTGTAATAACAACTCTTCTTTCCATTTTTTATCTTCCTTTCATTTTTTATAATACATATTAAAACAAATTCAAAAATGTGCAAGATGCTGCTTTCAATTTGTTTTTACATTACCATTCCGCCATCAACATTAATCACTTGTCCAGTAATATAGCTACTTTCGTCAGAACCCAAGAAATAGATTAAATTAGCTACTTCTCTGGCACTTCCCATTCTCTTTAATGGAATTTGATTATGTATATTTTCTTTTACTTCATCTGATAAAACAGCAGTCATATCTGTTTCTATAAATCCTGGTGCTACTGCATTTGAACGGATATTTCTTGAAGCCAATTCTTTTGCTACACTTTTTGTAAATCCTATAATTCCTGCTTTTGATGCCGAATAATTACATTGTCCAGCATTTCCAGCAACACCTACTACTGATGATAAATTGATAATACTTCCTTTTCTTTTTTTTATCATGTATTTAGTAACTGCTTTTGTAACAACATATGTTCCTTTTAAATTAACCTCTATAACTTTATCGAACTCTTCGTCGCTCATTCTCATTAATAAATTATCTTTTGTAATTCCTGCATTATTTACTAATACATCAATACTTCCAAATTCTTCGATTGCCTTTTTTACTAATGTTTCAATTGCGTCTTTATCTGTTACATCTGCTTGCATAATAAAGGCTTTTACACCTTTACTTTCAAATTCTTCTTTTAATTCTTCTACATTTGTTTTACTTGAAACATAGTTAATAACAATATTGTATCCATTTTCTGCAAATTTTAAGGCTACTTCTTTTCCTATTCCTCTTGAAGCACCTGTTACAAATACGGTTTTGTTTTCTTCCATTTTTATCTTCCTTTCTTATTAATGTCAGGGGACACACCTTACCCTTTGGTCATTTCCACTTGGGCTAAGGTATTTCCCCTCCCCTTGTGATTTAATATTTACCTTGTCTAATGTATTCTCCTTGTTTATGTATTTAGATAGTTTTCCAAACTTTCCAAACCATTTATGTTTACTGTTTTTGCTTCTTTGTTATCTTTCTTTACAAATCCTGTTAAAGTTTTTCCTGGTCCAATTTCAACATATTCTTCGACTTGTTCTTGTTCCATCAATTTTATAGCCTTGTCAAATCTTACTGGACTGATAATGTGATTTGCCAAAATTTCTTTTATATTATCATTTTGAGTATAATATGTACCATCAATATTTTTAATCACTTTTACCTTTGTATCAAGATGGAAATCAATATTTGCTAATTCCTTCTCATAAGCTTCTTTTGCTTTTTCCAATTTAATCGTATGGAATGGTCCACTAGTATTTAATTTAATGGCTCTTTTTGCACCAGCTTCTTTCAATTTTTCCATAGCGGTTTCAATTGCTGTTTCTTCTCCTGATATAACAGTTTGAACACTGCAATTATAATTGGCAACTGTAATAAATTGATTGTCTTTTGCAATTTCTTTGCAAACTTCTTCTATTTTGGCTGAGTCTAAACCAATAATTGCTGCCATAGAAAATGTTTCATTAGGCAAAAGATTTCCCATATAATATCCTCTTTTTTGTATTAGTTTAATACCATCTTCAAAACTAATAATTCCTGCATAAATTAAAGCACCATATTCTCCTAAACTTAATCCTGTTGCTATATCTGCTTGTATACCTTTTGATTTTAATACTTCCAAAATTGCTAAACTTGTTGTTAATATTGCGATTTGTGTATTTTCTGTTTTGTTTAATTCTTCTTCTGGACCTTCAAAACAAAGTTTTTTTACATCCATTCCAGAAATTTTAGAAGCCTCATCATAAATTTTTCTTGCTTCTTCATATTTTTCATAAATATCTTTTCCCATTCCAACAACTTGTGCACCTTGGCCTGGAAACAAAAAAGCTCTTTTCATTTTTTCTCATCCTTTCTCTACTTTTGTCCAATTGGGGACGTTTCTTTTTGAGACATTTTTATGTAAAGCAATTTACTTTATCTCAAAAGAAGTGAAATATAAATGTATAAAGTAAAGTTTCAATTATTTTTAAGGTTAAGACACTTTACATAAAAATGTCTCAAAAAGAAACGTCCCCAATTGGACATCACATTTCCATCAAAATACTTCCTGTATTTAATCCGCCACCATATCCTAGTAAAATGACTTTATCGCCTTTTTTCAAAATTCCTTCATTTTGCATATCATATAAAGCAATTGGTATACTGGCACAAAAGGTATTTCCCCTTTGTTGTATGTTTGTATACATTTTTCCCATTGGAATTTGTAATCTTGTTGCAATTGCTTTCATAATTTTTAAATTAGATTGATGTGGAATTATGTACTTAATATCTTCTAATGAAATTTTTGCTTTATTTAACAATCCCTCAATATTTTTCACTGTATTTGTTATTGCATATTTATATACTTCTTTTCCATTCATATATAAATTTTGACCATATTGATATGTTAAAATTTCATTTTTTTCTCCATCTGATTGCATATGGGTTACATACATTGTTTCTTTTTTATTTTCTTCATCTTTTGCAATTAATGTTGCACCTGCTCCGTCTGACAATACAACCGCTGTTCCTACATTTTCTTTGTCTATAATTTCAGATAGTTTATCTACACCAATGATTAATGCTTTTTTTATAGTTCCTGAATCTATATAAAGTTTAGCAATATCAAAAGCATTGATATATCCTCCACAACCAGCTAAGATATCTAAACATATACAAGGAGGAAGTTGTAGTGTTTTTTGAATATAGTTAGATATTCCTGGCATTAACAAATTTGTACTTGTTGTTGCTGTTATTATCAATCCTATATCTTCTTTTTCTTTTGCTATATATAAAGCATTTTTTACAGCTTCTAATGCCATACCTTCTATTGTTTCTTCAATTGCATAATGTCGTTTCTCAATTCCTGTTCTTTTTTTGATATATCCTTTTTCTAAATGCAATATATTTTCCAATTCTTCATTTTCTATTTGTTTTTTGGGTAAATATATTCCGTTTGCTACTATTTGTATATTACTCACTTATATACCTCTTTCTCGATTTTAATACACGTCTTTCCCCTTATATATTTATATACTATTTTTTTGTTTTTTTCTATTAGTATGACTGGTCAAAAAAAGATATTTGCTTTTTCTCAAGCAAATATCTTTTTCCATTGTTGAATAGATTAAGGTTTTTATTCTGCTGGTTGTTGTTCATCAGTTTGCTGTTCTTCTCCGTTATTTGTCTGTTCCTCTGAATTTTGACTATTTTCTTCACTAGTTTCATCATTTACTTGATTATCAGTTTGTTCATTATTTTCCGTTGTACTATTGTCTGTCGTTGTATTTGTTGAAGAAGATTGTGTTCCCATTCTATCTAAATATTCTTCTACATCATAACTTCTATCATTTACAATCATTACATAACTTTTTTCTCCACCACTAATAACCATATACATATCATCTACAAAAGCCTTGATTGGTTGTTCTCCTGATGTATCTAATAATGTATATCTTCCATCTAAACAAGCTACAATTACATTATAATTTGGTATAACTAATAAACTAGTTGCTTCTCTGCTATTGCTTGATATATATCCAAAGCTATCATATTCAAAACCTACTATTTGGTTTCCTTGCAAATCAAATAGTCCCCATTTATTGTCTCTCATAACTGGTATTACCTTGTCTAGCAATATATATCCTGTTTTTAAGTCATTTTCTTCAAATCTAGAAATATCTACACCAATTTGATCATTTTCTGGATATATAACTGTATTTCCATTTAAATCAACAACACCATATAGATTATTCCTTCTTACTAAATATAGTCCTGCATCATAATCAATCAACATTATACTATCATAATTTATTTCTACCTTTGTTCTTTGATCTGTACCTATAATTCCCCATTTACCATTGCTAGATACAACAAAATCTCCTATAGTTTCTTCATAAAGAATATCGTCATATTTACATTCTAATATTTCTGTTCCATCTAATCCATTGATAACTCCAAAACTTGTGCCATCTGTTACTACAAGTATATTTTTTAACATCGCTTTTTCATTTTCAAAATTATCACTCAAACCTGTATATCCATAATTTAGTACTGCTGTTTGATATATGCTTGTCAAATATGGTATAGTGTCAATTAAATAAGTATTATTTGATTCATTATATTCAAAAGTTGTATTAAACACTTTTTGCATCCCATCTGTTGTAATATATAATTGTCCATCTATAGCTTTTACCGGTTTATCCATATAGATATATGAATATTCATCTTGATTTTCAACTAAATTCAGTTTATATACTTTGTTAGAATTTAGTGTAAGGTTTGCGACTTCATCCTCACTTTGCACATAACACCTACTATTATCTTCAGATCTATCTGTATATTCTCCGTTATAAGAACTATATCCAAAATATGAAGAAATGGCTCTTACTGGTACATATATTGTTCCATCATCCTCAATTACTAGTAAATTTTTTATATCTTCATTTTGTTGTCCATTTAATACAACTTTTAGTCGTGTTCTTTCTAAATACATCATATAGCAAATAATTCCAACAATTACAATTATAACTAATATAATAAGTATAACAATAACTCTTATAATGTTTTTTGTTTTATTATCATTTTTCTTTGAAAAATCTTCATCTAACAAGTTCATTTGTACCCCTCCTTATTCAAGATAGCCATATTTTTTATAGAATTCTTCTCTAAAGTTTAATAAATTGTCCCTCTCTATTTCTATTCTAACCTTTTCCATCAAATTAGTCAAGAACTTTAGATTATGAATTGACAATAATCTTACTCCTAATATTTCATTTGCCTTTATCAAATGTCTAATATATGCTCTTGTGTAGTTTTGACATGTATAACAATCACATTCCGGATCCAATGGCCCCCAATCTCTTTCATAAGTTGCATTTCTAACCACTACTTTTCCATGAGATGTTAAAGCTGTTCCATTTCTTGCAATTCTTGTAGGTAATACACAATCACACATATCAATTCCTGCAATTACTGCTTCTATTAGATAATCTGGTGTTCCTACTCCCATTAAATATCTAGGTTTATTTTTTGGCATTAAAGGCGTTGTAAATCGAAGCATTTTTAAAAACTCTTCTTTTGGTTCTCCAACACTAATTCCGCCTATTGCATATCCAGGTAAGTCTAATTCTATTAAATCTTTTGCACTTTGCTTTCTTAAATCTTCATAAAATCCACCTTGAATAATTCCGAAAAGTGCTTGATTTTCTGTTTTATGTGCTTCTTTACATCGTTTCGCCCATCTAGTGGTTCTTTCCATAGATTGTTTGGTATATTCATAAGTAGCTGGATATTCTACACATTCATCAAATGCCATAATGATATCGGCACCTAGATCTTCTTCTGTCTTCATAACACTTTCTGGAGAAAAGAAATGTTTACTACCATCTAAATGTGACTTAAATTCAACCCCTTCTTCTGAAATAGTTCGTAAGTCCCCTAGGCTAAATACTTGAAATCCCCCGCTATCTGTAAGAATTGGCCTATCCCATTTCATAAAATTATGAAGACCTCCTGCTTCTTTTACTATATCTTGTCCAGGTCTTAAATATAGATGATATGTATTTGATAGGATAATTTGTGCTCCTACCATTTCTTTTAGTTCTTCTGGTGTCATTGATTTTACAGTTGCTTGTGTTCCAACTGGCATAAATACTGGTGTTTGTATATCTCCATGTGGTGTGTGGATAATTCCTCTTCTTGCTCCTGTTTGTTTATCTTCGTGTAATAATTCATATGTTACTGCTGGTTTCATTTTTCCTCCTTAATTTTTTATTTGATAAACATTGCATCTCCAAAGCTAAAAAACCTGTATTTTTCTTTAACAGCTTCATTATATGCTTTTATTATATAGTCTTTTCCTGCTAGTGCTGATACTAACATTAGCAATGTTGATTGTGGTAAGTGAAAATTTGTAATTAGTCCATCTAGACATTTAAAATGATATCCTGGATATATGTATATTCCTGTGTCTCCCTCTTTTTCTTTTACCATTCCATGTTCATCTGCAATGGTTTCCAATACTCTACAAGAGGTTGTCCCTACTGCAATGACTCTTTTTCCTTGTTGCTTTGTTTCATTTATTTTGTCAACATCTTCTTGTTTGATATAAAAATGCTCTGTGTGCATTTGATGTTCTTCTACATTTTCTTCTTTTACTGGTCTAAATGTACCTATTCCTACATGTAGTGTGACGTTTGCTATTTTTATACCTTTTTCTTCTATTTGTTTCAATAACTCTGGTGTAAAATGTAATCCTGCTGTTGGGGCTGCTGCTGAGCCTTCATATTTTGCATATACAGTTTGATATCTATCATTGTCTTTTAATTCTTCATGAATATATGGTGGTAAAGGCATTAAACCGATTTTATCTAAGATTTCGTTAAATATGCCTTTATATGTGAATTTTACTTTTCTTGTTCCTCCTGGCATTATTTCTAATATTTCTGCTGTAAGTAGTCCATCACCAAAAATCACTTTTGTGCCTACGTGTAACTTATTACCTGGTCTTACAATACTTTCCCATATATCTCCTTCTATATTGTTTAATAATAAAAATTCTACATGTGCACCTGTTTCTTTTTTTCCATAAATCCTTGCTGGTATAACTTTTGTATTGTTTCTAACCAAACAATCTCCTGGTTCTAAATATTCTATAATATCCTTAAATATCTTATGCTCTATTGTTTGTTTACTTCTATCTAAAACCATCAACCTAGATTCATCTCTTTTTTCTATTGGTGTTTGTGCAATTAATTCTTCTGGTAAATCATAATCAAATTCTGATACTTTCATGTTTTCTATCATTCCTTTCTAAGGTCAAACTTGGTTGGAAAAGAATTAAATTTTGGCAAGGAAAATTTTATTTAAAAGGCAAGGGCGCATACTTTCTGTATGTAACCGCGTTTTAAATGAAATTTGACGTAGCCAAAATTGTAATTATTTTTCAACCCTTCTCCTAATTTGCAAATATCAATCTAATATTCCTAAATAAATTCGCAAATATACCTCTAATTTCTTCTATAACATTTTGTGGTTCTGTATATACATTTTCTAATGCATATGCATATTCAAAATTAGATTTTTTTGCTGGTTTTAAGGTGTATATTTCATTTGGTAAGCCCACATAACCTTCTGATGTAGAGATTGCATGGTTCATGTAGTCTCTATACCATTCTCTTTGTCCTATTAAATATTCATTTTCATATCCATATTCTTTGTAATCATGTAATGCTGGTATACTATATCCATATTCTTTTGCCGTTCTTTCTAGAGAGTGTAGAAATTCATGCAAAAATACTTCTTCTGGAAATTGGTTTACTCTTCTATCATATTTATAGATATAACTTTTTGAACTATTTGGTAATCTGATATTAGAAAATCCTATACCATAATAATCCATAGAACCCAGTCCTATCCAATCTTTTATTTCAATTTCATCTTCATATTCTTCATTTCCTAATCTCACAACTGCAAAAATGTGGTCATAGTTATTTTCATTTATAATATCTTTTATTTGTTGTTCGATATCTTCTGGAGATACATAATATCCAAATTCTTCATCATAAGATAAAGAGATTATTGGTGCTTCTATTTGATAAATATCGCATTCAGCTGTCATTTTTCCTTCTGATAATTCATTACAAGCTGTTTCAAATCTATCTATAGTGTTTCTAATGTCTGTGACATCGTTGTTGGTTACTTGTATGTTAATTTGTTGATTGTCTATATTGACATTTGTGTTTTCAAAGATAAAACATGCAAAATTCCAGTTACTATCTTCCTCTGCTTGTCCTTGTTCAATCTTAAAATCTGAAAACCATGCTTCTCCTTTTGTATATCCTTCTGTTCCACCTAATCGAAATGCGATATCTACTGTTTCTCTATTTTTAGAGTTAAAGATAAATTCTACTTCTTGCCAATCACTATCTCCACTAATAGCAACACTTCTTTCTGTTGTATTTGATATTGCTATTTGTGCTCCTATACCTGATGCTGTTTTATTTCCAGTAACACCACTTGTTTTTATCATACAAGTGACTCTATATGGTGTGTTTGGTTCTACTTGTACTTCTTTAGAAAACATAGCATCATTAAATTCTGTTGAAGTAATTCTGTAACTATTCATATCTGAATATTTTACTTCTGCATCTCTTTTAAATTCTGATGTATGTAATTGTGCTTCACTTCGTATAAAATCATTAAAATTATTTCCTTGATAAAATTGGTATGCTAAATACAAGGCAATACATAAAATGATAAATGTAATAATATTAATGATTAAGGCTTTTGCACTCTTTTTTCGCATTTGGTATGTTCCTTTCTCAATACTCGTTCTTGCAAATTTCGCTTTGCTTTAGATTTCAAATGAAATTTGACGTAGCCAAAATTGTAATTATTTTTCAACCAGCCTATTCTTTTTCCAATAACACAATCGTATAAATATAATTCTGATACTTTGTTCTAAATTCTGTTGGCTCAATAACCGTTGTTGTACCTTCTTTTGGAAATTCATTGTATAAGCCACAATTTTCTGAATCGATTAGCCAAATTCTTCCATGATAATCTTTTACGATATCTTCATAATTATATATAGTTTCCATTCCAGGTCCATAGGCTTTATAAGCTTCTTCTACATCCCAATAACCACCATTATAGAAATATTGTTTATTATCTGGGAAAAATGCTGCAACGACGCCACCATTTCCAATGTTTGAATATACGATGATATCATCTGGCTGAATATTTTCTCTTAAAAATTCAATTTGTTTCATATTGCTTTCATCATAGTTTATCATGATATTGGTTACATTGCTAATGCATCCTAATACCAATATTATGCCACAGATAAGACCTGTTACCCATTTTCTTTTTTCTTTTGCCATAAAAAATGCTAAGGCAAAAGCATAAATTCCGGTTATAACTAATAGATATCTAGCAAATAAAATAGATTGCATCATAATAAGTGAAATGACTAATACAGCTAATATAACTAATATATATAAAATAATAGCAAATACACCTGGTTTCATTTCTTCTTTTTCTTTTTTTGCTTTATACATTCTATATCCAATATATACATACATTGCTAATGATGCTACTAAAGCGATAATTGTGTTGGCATCAAATACAAATGTGCTATCTAATTGTCTTCTAAATTGGAAACTTGGTACTTCTACTAATGTACTAATTCCAAAAGTTATCCAAAATCCACCTTCTACATGTGCTACTTGTCCTTTTAAGTATATTAGCCATGGAATATATAAAATTATTTGTATAATTGCTAAAATGATAAAATTACGTAATAATTTTGTATTTTCTTTTCGATTTCGGATAAAATAAATTAATAAGAAGAAGTTTACAATACCTGCAACTGCTAATGCATAGTAATGTATATAACATGCTGCTATACTAAGAATTCCGAATATGATTAAATTTTTATTTTGTATTTTTAATTCATCTTTGTTTTTTACATTTTTATATAATCTATATGCATAAATGGCTAATAATGAAACAATTAAACATGACCATGAATACATCCTAATTTCTTGGCTATATGTACACATTACTGGTAAGAAATAGACTAAAAATGAAAATAGCATACCTACTTTTTCGCCAAAATCTTTTCGTATATGGGTATATCCTAAAACACCTAATATAGCAATTGCTAAAACAGAAAATGCTCTAAATACAATTACATTATTTCCAAAAACAAGCCATAAAATGTGTAACATCCAATAATATAAAGGTGGATGTACATCATTTCCTGTAATAGTCCATATTTCAGTAAAACTATGTTTCGCAATGGCTACAGAATAGCTTTCATCAAACCATATATCTTCATGAAATGCTGATAAAAATATGAATATAATTCCGAACAACGATAATTGCTATATGTATGTATTTTTTATTAATATTTTTCAATTTTTCCATATATTTAGTTCCTTTCTTTTTCAACAATAATAAGTGGAGCAATCCTAATTGTTATGAAAAAATAACAGTTAAAATGTCCACTTATCTTTTTCACTTACTTATTTGATTATACTAATTCCTTCTCAGTTTGTGTTTTACCGCTAGAAACATCTGCTATTTTTATACTTCTTACATGGTTAATTTTCTCCCATGATGTGTTTCTAATAAATAAACACTTAAAGTTGATACATATCCATGTTAGTAAAAATAGTGGATAACAAAGTAATCCTTTTGCCATTGGTTTGATTTTTCTTCCATCTAACCACATTGCAAATATACCAACTAGTATTGGCAATATGAAAGTTGGTACTAAATAACAAATTAAGTTTTTGATTAATTCTGCTGTTGTAATAGATGCTGCATTATACATGACAAAGTTTGTAAATAATAATACCATTGTAATGATAAACATTGGAATACTTCCAATAATATATAGTAATCCGTCAAAATTAATCATCTTTTTATTTTCTTTTGCTGCAATTGCTAAATCCTTTGTATATTTTTTGATACATTGGATATGTCCTACTGTCCATCTACTTCTTTGTGACCAACTTTGTCTAAATCCTGTAGGTTGTTCATCATAAACAATTGCATCTGTTGCCCAACCTAATTTTTTACCTTTGATAATTCTTTTTAAAGAAAATTCGATATCTTCTGTTAAGGTTTCTGTATCCCAACCTTGTGGTTTGATAACATCAAATTTTACCATAAATCCTGTACCATTTAATAATGGAGATAAGCCTACATTATATCTAGCTAAGTGATAAAATCTATGCATTTGCCAATAGAAGATTGCATATCCTGCAGTTATCCAGTTATCAGATGGGTTTTTGATATCTCTATATCCTTGTACCACTTCTTCTCCTTGGCATAATTTTTTATTCATATTTTTGATAAAGTTTTTATCGACAATATTATCTGCATCAAATACAAAGAAAGCATCATATGGCGCGTCTTCAGCAATTTTTTGTTGTAAAAACCAATTTAAAGCATAACCTTTGGTTTTCTTAGTTTCATCAAATCTTTCGTAAACAATCGCACCTGATTCTTTTGCAATTTTTGCGGTATTATCTGTACAGTTATCTGCAATTACATAAATATCATATAAGTCTTTATTATAGGTTTGATTTTTTAAACTTTCGATTAAATTTCCTACCACAGCTTCTTCGTTATGTGCTGGTATAATCGCCATAAAACGATGGTCTTTTTTTACTTTTAAAGGTTTGTCTTTTAATTTTACCAAAGAACATAAACTAATAACAAGTTGATACAACCAAAATATTGTTATTGTCCATACTAAAGCTTCTCTTAGTATATATAAATAATCCATTTTTTTACCTCTCTTTAAAATATACTTTCTATATAATATTATGCTACCTTTTACATTATACTATTATTGGCAAAATAATGCAACTTTTTTAGCAAAATTTCATATAATTTTAAGAAATTTTATCTTCCTCGCTCTCCTCGCATGTTTTCAGCATCTAATTCTATATCTTCTTCTATATTTTTTTCAAAATCTGCGGTGCTCATATCTTTTTCTTTGTTATTCCATGCATTTTCTACTCTTTCTCTAATCTCTCTTTCCGTAAACTTATCGCTGATTTCCCCATTTCGCATTAATCTTGCAACAATATCTTCTGTATGACTATGTGATACTGTATTTGGGCTGCCGTCTATATCTTCTACTTTTAGTTCTTCACAAGGCTCATCTTTTGTATTTTCATGTTGTTTTGCCTCTTGATAGGAATCTTCTACTGAACGATATCCATCCTGATTTTTTTGTGCCAATTTCTGTGTAGCTTGGTCTGTACCTTCTATTGGATTTTTTGCATCTTTTGTTTCCAGCTCTCTATCTAAACTTCTATTAGCCTCAACACCTTTTCCGCCTAATGTTTTATCATGTGAGTGATATACTTCCACAACACCATATTGTCCTTTATTAATTCCAATGGTTTCATTCCCTTGTACTTGTAATCTTGTTAAAACGTCTCCCTTTTCTACTCTCTCATTTTTATTTTGTTTTACCTGATAATTTTTTTCTGTTGGATTGGTTCCTTTCTGCTTGTCTTCTTCCAAATCCAATGCTTTTACATTCCCATCTTTATCTATACTAACGGCTTCATATCTTGAAGAATGGCCCTGCAAACGATTTCCTTTTTCATCTTTTAATTTTTTCAGATCGTCTGATTCCACAAAAGCAAGTTTTCCCTCTTTTTCTTTGCCTTTAATCTTTCCTGCTTTCTCTAAACGTTCTCCAATAGTATCCATATCTGTTGCCATTGTATTCATGTCCACTTCTTGCTTAATAGAAATATCTTTAATTGTATTTTCTCTTTTCTTTTGTTGTACTCTAATTTGTTCTTGAAATTTATCTCGATTATTTTTTTCTCTTTCCTTTATTCTGTTTTGACTATTTTGTTGTTCTCTTGTCTCCTTTTTTACTCCAATACTTTGTTGATATCCCATTTCTTTTTCATAAAAATTCTGATTTCTTAATTTTGCATTAATTTCTTGTCTTTCTTTTTCCTGCTCTAATTTTCTTTTAGATTTAGTAATCACTTGAACAATCTCATCTTTTATTTGGTCTGAAATGGCATTTTCTAATGTATTTTCCTTAAAAATAATCATATCATCTTCTATAATATTAGGATTATATCCTCCAATTGGTTGTTCATTTAGATAATAAATATATCCATTATCTTTTAATTTTGCGGACAACTCTTCTTGTTTTCCATTTACTAAAATACTACCTAAGACAATTTTTTCAGGATGGGTAATATTCATTGATTTTACAAAATCATTATGTTTTCTATCATATTGTAATGAATTTTTAGTATTATTCTCCATTTGATTTGCTTTATATGTATCTATCTGTCTATTTCCTTTTTTTCTTTTTAAGTATATATAAATTCCAATGCCTAAGATTATTAATAACACACCTAAAAAAATTTTAAATCCTGATGTCATTTTTTATCTCATCCCCTTTATTAAGCACATTAGCTCAATATGTATTTAAATTTAAAATCATTATAATATATTTCTCATTTTCCTTCAAGAATTTAAGAAAAAATTAATTTACTATTTTTACTTTTTATAGTATAATAAAAGGTAGAGAATGTATTTCTTTAAATATGAACCTTTACTTTAAAAAATGATAGAATAGTAAGAGGTATGATTATGAAAAAAATTGAAAGAGAATCAAATTTGTTAAGTAATAAAGAATTTTTGAATATTATAGATGATTTTATTAATAATGAAACTGTCCAACAAATGAAAAATTATAGACAACATTATGAAACAACTTGTTTTGACCATTGTTATATGGTTTCTTATTATTGTTATTTAATATGCAAAAAATATCATTTAGATTATGTTTCAGCAACTAGAGCTGCTATGTTACATGACTTATTTTTATATGATTGGAGAGTCAGACAACCTGATAGAAAGGGGTTACATGCTTTTACACATGGTAAACTTGCTTGTGAAAATGCAAGTAGATTATTTGATTTAAGTCAAAAAGAAAAAGATATGATTATAACCCATATGTGGCCTGTAACTTTGCAATTCCCAACTTCTATTGAAGGTTTGATTTTGACGTTTGTGGATAAATATTGTGCTGTTTCTGAGACTTTGGAAGTTATAAAATCTAGAATGTTCATGAGAAAAGCCTTCAGATATGCTTATGTATTCTTTAGTTTATTAATGATACGATTTTAAAAATTTCTTTTGTAAATGCTTCTTAATCATAATTAAGAAGTGTTTTCTTATTTTCTATTCTCTTTTTTGAATTTTTATAATATAATTACAATGTATTGAAAATATAATTATATTTTTTATCTATTATAAAGAAAATCAGGTGATTTTTTATGAAAAGAATTTTATTTAAAGGCTGTGGAACAGCTATCAGTACACCTTTTGACAAAAATGGTGTTAATCTCAAAGAATTTGAAAGGGTTGTTAACTTTCAAATTGAAAATGGTGTAGATGCCATTATTGTGTGTGGAACGACAGGAGAAGCTTCCACTATGACAGAAGAAGAAAAGGATTCTATAATTTCTTGTGCTGTAAAAACCTCAAATGGAAGAGTACCTATTATTGCAGGTAGTGGTGGAAATAATACAAAGAAAGTTATTGAAAATTCCAAAAAAGCAGAAGAATTGGGCGTTGATGGACTTTTAATTGTTACACCATATTACAATAAATGTACACAAAAAGGCTTAATAGAACATTATAAAGTAATTGCTGAGAGTGTATCTTTACCAATTATCCTATATAGTGTACCAAGCAGAACAGGTGTAAATATCTTACCAGAAACTTGTTTGGAATTATCTAAAATTGATAACATTATCGCTATCAAAGAAGCTAGTGGAAATTTGTCACAAGTAGCTGAAATTGCCCATTTATGTGGAGATAATTTACATATCTATTCTGGAAACGATGACCAAATTTTACCTGTTTTATCCTTAGGTGGTCTTGGAGTTATTTCTGTTTTATCAAATGTAAAACCACAATATACACATGACATGGTTCAAAACTTTTTGGATGGAAATATTGAAAAAGCTATAAAAATGCAATTAGATGCTTTACCTTTGATAAACGCTTTATTCTCAGAGGTTAATCCAATTCCTGTTAAAGCTGGATTAAACCATATTGGCTTTGATTTTGGAATTCCTAGATTGCCACTTACAAAATTAAGTACTGATAAAGAACAAAAATTAATTAAGGAATTGGATAAATTGAACTAGTCCAACACGCAATTTTGCTTTTAATAAAATCTTTAAAAATATGGTAAAATATATAATAAAAAAAGAATTATAAGTTTTATAAATTATGGAGGTATCAAATGTTAAACGTATTTGTAAATGGTTGTAATGGAAAAATGGGAAATGTTGTATGTAATTTAGTAGAAGAAAACGAAAACATGCAAGTCATTGGTGGTTTTGACAAAGTTAGTTATTCTGATTCTAAATTTCCGATTTTTACAGAAGTAGAAGCAATTTCTGTAAAACCAGATGTCATTATTGACTTTTCTCTTCCAGTTGCAACATTAAATATATTAAATTATGCTAAAACAAATAAAATACCAATGGTTATTGCAACAACTGGATTTACAGATGAACAAACAAAAATTATTGAAGAAGCAAGTAAAATAATTCCTATCTTTAAATCTGCAAACATGTCTTTTGATATTATGATTATGAAAAAAATCGTTTCTTGGCTAGCACCACTTTTGAAAAATACAGATATTGAAATTATTGAGGCACATCACAATAGAAAAGTCGATAGTCCAAGTGGTACTGCTCAAATGTTAGCAGATAGCATAAATGAAGCTTTAGGAAACACACTTCACTGCGAATATAACAGACATGATAAGCATGAAAAAAGAGATAAAAATGAAATTGGTATGTCTTCAATCAGAGGCGGAAATATTGTTGGAGAACACACAGTTCAATTTATCGGAAATTTTGAAACTTTTGAAATTAAACATACTAGTTATTCTAGAAATGTCTTTGCAGAAGGTGCTTTAAAAGCTGCTGAATTTATTGTTGACCAACAACCTGGTATGTATGCTATGGAAGATGTCCAATTGGGGACGTTTCTGTTTGAGACATTTTAAATAATTTTTTATAACCCTCAACATGACATACAAACTTTCTTCATGTTGAGGGTATTCTGAAATATATTATAAGATTTTTACAAATTCACATGCAATTTTACTATCTTGTCTATAATTCCTCGATTTCTTCCTGTGTTAAATTTGTCACTTCCTGAATAAATTTTATATCTGCACCTTTTTCCTTCATTTTTTTTGCAACTTTTTTTATTCCAAATCTTTCCACTGCTTTTTCATCTCTTATTGCCTTTTCTCTTAACTCTGCCAATATTTGCATTCTTTCATCTTCACTCATCACTTTTAATTTTTCTTTTGCTTCTTTCATCTCTTTATTTTCTTTCATATACTTTTCCACCTTCTTACTTTCAGGATTTTCTATAAATTCTAACCATTTCACTAATTCTTCCTCTTGCTCTTCTCTTGCTAGTTTATATATCTTTGGTATCTCAATTATATGTATTTCTAAGTCTTCTGTCAAGACCAGTTTTCTCTTCTCTTCTTCTATTATCTTCCATCTACTGTGATATTCTAACTCTTCTAATCTATTTATTTCAAAATTTACTATTAATACTTCTATTGTCTTTTTTAACTCTATATAGTCATTACTTGATTTTAGATTTTTTCCATATATTCTTGACCAATAATATAATATTCTTTCTAATAATTTATCTTTTTCCACCATCTGCATCTCTACATTACAATATTCTTCATTATTAATTTTTACTAACACATCCAATATACCCATTTTATCTTCTAGGTTTTCTCTTCTTAATACAATATTTCTACTTAAATCCACTTCTTCTAGTTCTTCATCTAGTATCGCTTCTAAAAATTTCTTTGTAATTCTTTCACTTCCCACTTCTCCAAATAGTGCTTGAAAAATTACATCTAATTTTGGAGATAATAATTTTCTTTTTTCTTCTCCTTTTGTTTCTTCTTTTTGACTCATTAAATTCCTCCTTGTTTCTTTATTTTTACATTATTTGCCATCAAATGCTTTAAATTCATTTTGATTAAAAATTGATATAATTTGTTCATACATATGAATATTTAGTACAATTCAAACATTTTCTATATATACTTATTGATTTAGGATACAAAAAAATATAGATAATAAAAAACTGAAAATAACACTAAGCTATATTTAACGTTTTAAAACAAAATAGAATTTTATAATAAAAATTTGTTAAAAAGTATATTAAATAAATTTTAAACTGTAATTTCTACAATTAATTTGGATTTTATTTAGAAATAATACTAAGATTTTAATTTTCAAAATTTAACGACAAATAATTATGTTAATAATATATCATGTAGTTTCATATTTTGCAAGGTTTTATTATAATTTTTAAATAATTTTTATAAGACCCTCAACATGATATACAAATTCTCCTCATGTTAAGGGTGTTCTAAAATATATTATAAAATTTTTACAAATTCACATATAATTTGATTATCTTTTCTATAAAAATTTATATCATATGTGTTTTCTTCGCTTTTATATGTTTTACTATACAATCTTTCTTCATAATAGATACTTTCTTCTACTGGTCTTTCAAAGATTTCTGTACTTTCTCCATATAGTTGCTCTGTTTCTGTATATTCTTCATCTGTTATTCCCATATATCCCTGACATAAAGTTTCAAATTCTTGCATAATATTTTGTACTTGCGTTGTTGTATCTTTATATTTATTTAATGTATATTCAACTTTATATATGTTTAAATTTTGTGCTCCTCTTACATATATCATTTTTCCTTCAGTTTCTCCTGCCTGCACGTTTGCTTTTACTTCATATGTATTTCTTCCTGTTATATATTTTGTTGATATTTCTTCTTCTGTTTTTTCTGTTTCATACGATATGGTTTCTATGTTGTCTCCATCTATAAGTTGTGATAAATCTGCATTTTCTAATATTTCTGTATTCTCTGCTGTTTTATTTTTATTATTGTTTGATATTATAACTATTAGGATGACAAGCAATAGCACAATGATTGCTATGCTTGCTCCTATTATGATTTTTTTCTTTTTTTCTGGCATATTATTCTTCCTCCACTTTACATACATTTTTAGTTACCCACTATTACATTTGTATAATTTGGATAGTTCTCTGTAAACCATTCCTTCATACTGTCTTTTACGATAATTTGACAATTTGTTGGTACAAGCCACATCCAAGATTCACCGCCATAACCTGTCGTGTTTGTTATATCAAATTTTCTAATATCCAGTTTTTCCAAACTTGAACAGTAATAAAACATTTGATTTATATTTAATCCTTCTACTGCTTCAAAATTTCTAAAATCTAATTCTTTTAAATTTCTACATTGTGCAAACATGCTATCCATATATTTTACTTCCGGTGTTTTAAAACTACTTAAGTCTAATCGCGTTAAACTACTACATTCTTGAAACATCTCTCTCATATTTGTTACATTACTTGTATCAAAACCACTGACATCTATTTCTGATGCCTTACACCATATAAACATCCTATACATACTTGTCACTTTGCTTGTATTAAAACTGCTTAAATCTAGAGTCGTTACTGAGCATGATGTAAACATAGATTGCATATCTCTCACATTACTTGTATTGAAATTGCTTAAGCTTAATTCTGATACACTACTACAACCATAAAACATACTATTCATAGTCGTTACATTGTTTGTATTAAAATTACTCACGTTTATATTGGTTGCTTTACAATTTCTAAACATACTAACCATTGTTGTTACTTTACTTGTATCAAAATTGGATAAATCTAGATTGGTTACAGAACAGTTTGCAAACATATTTTGCATTGTTGTGACACTACTTGTATTAAAGCTACTTACATCTATACTGGTTGCTTTACAATAGCTAAACATGTAATACATACTTGTTACTTTACTGGTATCAAAATTGGATAAGTTTAAACTTGTAATTGAACAATTGTTAAACATACCAGCCATATTAGTAACATTATGTGTATCGAAACTAGACAAATCTAAACTCGTTAAATTTGTACAATCTGAAAACATATACTGCATATTTGTTACATTGCTTGTGTTAAATTTGCTTACCCTTAAATTAGTTGCTTTACAGTTCTCAAACATATATTCCATACTTCCTATTACTAAACCTGTATCTAAATATTCTAATCCTGTGATTGTTACTTCTCCATTTGTTATTCCCGAACCTATATTTCTAAACAAGTATGCTGGTATACTATTTGCTACAATTCCTCCTTCTCCTGCTATTGTAACATCATATCCATTTTCTTCATTTCCTTCATACCATGCTAAATATTTTCCTTTGTTTCCATCTGTTACATCCCATGTGTTTGCATCTGTTAAGCTATGTCCTCCTAACGTGTTTTGTATCGTTATACTTTTTATTAGTCCTCTTTTTACTGTTGCATTTCCTAAAAATCCTGCATCTGATAAACTATCGCTTTCACTTACTCTCATCAACATTGTATGGTCTCTTATTGCATATGGTCCAAAACATGTTTCTTGTTCTATTTCTCCCACTACTGCTCTTACCCATAAATAGTAATTTCCTTCTGCTGATACATCACTTGATACGTTTGTTGTTCTTATTCTTCCTTCTCCCGTTAAGTCTGTTACCATAAATTCACTATCTTCTGGTGCTGTATCTTGACTATTGCTCCATGCATATACTAGGGTATAGTCTACATCTCCTATATCGATTAATGTTTTTACGGTTAGTTCTACTTCTTGGGTTAGTTTTGGCGTTGTGTCACTTTCTGGGTTTGCTGTTATATCTGCTCTTGTTAATAATTCATCCTCAATTCCTAGATATTCTACCTCTCCATCAATACTTACTTTATATATCCTTCTACTATCTACAAACTTTACAAAGTAACCACCTTCTTCTGTGTCTGCTGTTACGATTGTTTTTCCTTCTCCTGTTATTTTATCTAGTTCTTCTTGCAATTCATCTCTTACGATGTTTCCTCTTTTATTATTTCCCATCGCTTGTACGGTTGCTTGTTCTACCACTTCTCTTTCACTATCAATTTCTGTTCTTTCCTTTGCACTTAGGGCATTTTTGATTATTCCATTATCTGATGTTATGGAAGTTATTGTGATTCCTGCTAAGATTAATAAGACAATTATTGTTATTACGAGTACTAATAATGTAATTCCTTTTTGTGTTTTTAATCTTTGCTTTCTTATTTCTGCTCTCTTATTTGTTTTTTTCTTATTTACTTGATTTTTACTTTTTCTTTTCTTCAACCTTTATTCCTCCTTCTTTTGTTAGCAATAATTTCTTAGTCTGACTAATTATTTACTTGTGGTTATTTACTCTAAGAATTTTTGAACTTACAAAAATATTGAAATAAAGGCATTTTTAGCATATTCTTTTTTAAAGTTTTTGTTATATTTTTAATTTATTTTTCATACAAAATTTTTTATTTTTTATTGACTTTATTATGTTTTATTGCTATTATGAATACGAAAAAAATTTTCTTAAAGTAAATAACTCTAGGAAAATTTTTTCTTTAGGAAACAAAATCATGCTTAAGATCAATCATCTTTCTTTTCCATTTCTTCTATTATTTTTTCAGCTTCACTATATCCCTCAATTTCGCTGAAATTGATATTTTCTAAATCAACATATCGATTACCTTTATATATGTACATATCTACTGGTATTTCTATTCTTTTATCAATCGGATATGGTTTTAATAATAAATTAAATATTTTTAACATTTTATTATCTTTTACAGTAATTTTTATCTTTTTTTCATTATAGCGTACTCTTAAATACTTATATATTCCCCATTGTCCTCTCTTGTTGGTAGTTCCTGCTTCAATAATATATGCTTTTATTTTTTCTCCCTTACTTTTTATTGTTTCTATATCCACATTTTTATTATTATACATAGTTAATATAAGTAATACTAAAGTTAATATGTTTAAACATATAAATATAACAATAAGCATATTAAAACCAATTGCTAAATACATTACTACCTCAAACATTACCTCGACAATTAAAGCTACAACACATAGTATCGTAAATCCTTTCAAGTGTAATGGTTCGTCAATTTCTATATTCATTATTCATTCCCCCTCTTATTGTAAATTTATCATAAGATAATTTATTTTTCAACAGATTGTCATAACAATTAATGGAACAAATCTAGCTTCGCTAGCAATGTCATTAAGTTAAGAATAAATAAAATAAAAAAAGCACAATTTAGGGATTGTGTTTTTTACTTTTATATGT
>CALXAE010000012.1 GCA_944386205.1 uncultured Clostridia bacterium | reverse complement strand
TTAGTAACCACATTACTAATTAAGATTTTCTTTAATGCTTCTTCACTTACATCTGCAATTAATGTTCCATCTTTAGCAATTGAGATTTTTCCCGTTTCTTCAGAAACAACAACTACTATACTATCTGATTCTTTAGAAATTCCAATAGCTGCTCTGTGTCTTGTTCCTAATTCTTTTGCTATGTCATTGTCATCTGCCAATGGTAACACACAAGCTGCTGACGCAATTTTATTACCTGATATAACAACTGCTCCATCATGTAAAGGTGTTTTTGGTTCAAAAATATTTACTAATAATTGTGGAGACACATCTGCATTTAATGGTATACCAGTAGATATAATATCTTGAATTTTTATATCTCTTTCTATAACAATTAATGCTCCTGTTTTACTCTTTGACAATTCCACTGATGCTATCGCAATTTTGTATATATCCTCTTTTGTTTTTGTTGCCAGATCTTTATCAATTCCAAAAAATTTTGTGAATTTGTTTGTTCCTAATTGCTCCAATCCTCTTCTCAATTCTGGCTGGAAAATAACAATTACTGCAATAACTCCTAAGTTCATAATACTTGTTAAAATCCAGTTTAATATTTGTAGATTAAATAATCCGCTAAGCCATGTAATGACAATTAATAATACAATTCCCTTTATTAATTGCCATGCTCTCGATCCTTTAACAATTTTTAAAAAAGAATATATTAAAAAAATAACAATTGCTAAATCGATAATCAATGTAACTAGTTCAAATGGATTTTGTTGCAATGATTTAATATATCCTACTATATTATCTGTATAAAAATTTTCCCAATTCATTCCAAAATCTATTACCATATTTTATTGCTTTCCTTTCCTGTTAGAGCAGATCGACATTCCTGTATAGGAATTTCCTATACAAGAACAAATCTAGCTTCGCTAGACCTTTTCTCTATTTTTTAACATTGATTACATTAATTTAAGGTCTAGCAAGAAGCGTATAAGATTTGTTGCGCGAAAAATTGTGAAACAATTTTTCTGTGCAATTTTTTTTTTGCATTATAGGAAATGCAATTTCCTATAATGGAACAATAGCTTTTTCTTAAGCGATTAGCGAATATAAAAGTGTTGAGGTAGCTGCTACTAGCATTAATACTACTAATATTCCTGCCATTACTTTTACAAATATTTGTCCTTTATCATAACTTCTTGTTTTCTTTACTTTTTCTTGTTGTTTTTTCTCCTTTTTCATTTAATAATCAATCCTTTCTTTTATATTTTACTATATCTTTTAAAAAATATTATTTATTTTTATGTGTACTCATGAAAGACCATTTCGATTATAGCAAATCGTTTTTCCTTTTTCAATTACTGGGCACAATTCCCCACCAAAGTGGGGGGAAATTAATCCTCAAAGTATCCATCATACTCGATGATCAATTTCACTTCTTCAGGAGTATACCCCTGATTCTTTAACCACTCTTCCCGTGTAGTTGTTTTTTCAGTGGACAAACTGTCCACCTCCCTTCTCTCAAAAAAGAAAACATTGTTTTTTGCTACAAAGCTATTATACCACATTTAAAGCGACATATCAATTGTATTTATTCCAAAATAACTAGAAAAATTTGCTATTGTATAATCTCTAAAACCATTTTTGGTTTTGAAACTGCATTTTCATCAATTTGTATAATTTCTTGTAATCTTTTCTTCGCCTCTTCTAATTTTTCTTTTGAATTTGCATAAATAGTTGCTACTTCTTCTTGTTTTTCCACTTTTTCTGATACTTTTTTATGTAATACAATTCCTACTTCGTTATCAATGCTATCCTCTTTGCGAATTCTTCCTGCTCCTAAATCACAGACAATTTTTCCAATTTCTTTTGCATCCATACTTTTAATATATCCTTCTTGATTACTATATACCTTTTCTATATAGTTTGCCTTTGGAAATTTATCTGTATCTTTAGTATATGAACTATCTCCACCTTGGTTTTCTACTAATTGAATTAATTTATCATAACCCTTTCTGTTTTGTATATTTTCCAACAGCTGTGCTTTATTGTCTTCTATATCATTTCCTTTTCCTGCTAGTTTTATCATATATGCTCCTAATTCCAACACAACTTCTTTTACATCTTCTAGCATATCTCCTTTTAAGAAATTAATTGCTTCAATAACTTCTAGTGAATTTCCAATAGCATATCCTAGTGGCTCATCCATATTAGTTAAAACACATACTGTTTCTTTATTTGCTAATTTTCCAATTTCAATCATTTCTCTGGCCAATTCTTCTGCATTTTCTTTAGTGGTCATGAAAGCACCAGAGCCACAAGTAACATCTAGTACTATTTTTTGTGCCCCACTTGCAATTTTTTTACTCATAATACTAGAAGCAATTAATGGTATACTTTCTACACACGAGATACTATCTCTCAAACTATAGATTTTTTTATCTGCTGGTGCTAGATTTAATGTTTGTGAAATCATGCTAATGCCTATTTTTTCAACATTTTTTATAAATTCCGGAATATCGATTCCTGTTATATATCCTGGAATAGATTCTAACTTATCCACCGTTCCTCCTGTAAATCCTAATCCTCTTCCTGACATTTTAGCAACTGGTATTCCTAATGAAGCTACAAGTGGCAATAAGATTAATGATACTTTATCTCCTACCCCACCTGTTGAATGTTTATCAACAATTACCTCATTTAAAACTGATAAGTCTAGCATTTCTCCTGAATGTGCCATAGCAATTGTTAAATCTGTTGTTTCTTGTTTTGTCATACCATTTAAATATATTGCCATGATTAGTGCTGATACTTGATAATCTGCAAT
Organism: uncultured Clostridia bacterium; assembly: GCA_944386205.1. Lineage (GTDB taxonomy): Bacteria > Bacillota > Clostridia > TANB77 > CAG-508 > CAG-269. The sequence continues at coordinate 24,463 of CALXAE010000012.1, read as the reverse complement.
TTCACCAGATGTATATCCTTTTATAAAATATTCAATTTCTTCTTTTGATAGTTCTTGGTTGTCTCTCTTTTTTTCAATAATTTCCAAAATGTTCATTTTTGTTCATATTCCTTTTAAATAAAATTTTTAATAAAACTTCTTCTATGAATTGGGCAAGGTCCATATTCTTTTAGTGCTTCGATATGTTTAGCTGTTCCATACCCTTTATGATTAATAAAACCATATTGTGGATAAATTTCGTCCCATTGTCTCATAATTCTATCCCTTGTCACTTTTGCAATGATAGAAGCTGCTGCTATGTTATAACATTTGGCATCTCCTTTTATAATAGAATCATATGGAATTCCTTTTGTATTAATATGTGTTAGTGCATCTACTAAAATCAGATTTGGTTTTACATCTAATTCTTCTACTACTTTTGTAACTCCTTGTTTTGTGGCATTTAAAATATTAATGTCATCAATTACATCTTGCCCAATAATGGCAACAGAATAACTAATTGCTTCTTCTAAAATGATATCATATAGCTTTTCTCTTTTCTTTTCTGATACTTTTTTAGAGTCATTAACACCTTCTATCATAGAGTCTTTTGGCATAATAACACCCGCAACAACAACAGGGCCTGCAAGTGGTCCTCTGCCTGCTTCGTCTATTCCACATATATGTTCAAATCCCTTTTTATATAATTCTGTTTCTATACTTTTTAAATTGGTTAATCTTTCAAATTCTTTTTCTTTTATTGTTTCCACTCTTCTTTCATTTTATAATTCCAATTGCTCTAAATCTGTTAGAGAGTATTTTCCTTCATATCCTATCGTATTATAAATTTCTGCTGTAGTGTTAGTAATGTCATATACAATCACATACCAACCATCTGTATCATTAGATTCAACATCCTTAATACCCATATTTTCTAGATTTTGCGTAGTCAATTTATATACATTGCCATTATCAATGTCATTTTGACTAATTCCTATACTTAATAATTCACTTTCAATAGGATCACCTTCCTCTACTAATGTTCCTTTATCTTCTCCATTTAATTCATTTTGTGCATTTGCTCTCATTTCCTCTGTTGCATTTTGAGGATCTATTCCTAAGTCGAAACTTGCATTTTCTACAAATTCTCTTGCTTTTGTTTGTATTAATAACATATTAGTCTTTAACTCTTCTAGGTTTGCTCTTCTGATTGTGTCTTTTCCTGAATATATTGCTATACCTGATAAAATAAATAATAAAATAATTGTAATAGTTAATGCTATCATTGTAATTCCTTTTTGATTACTTTCTATACTATCATTTTTTTTCATATGCTTCCCTACCTTTTCACATCGCTTATTTGTATTGTTTATCTTCATTTTATTTAAAAAATCCCTTCAATAATGTTATATTTTTTTATATTATATCTTTTTATATATTTTTTTTCAACAAATTTTTAAATAATTTATTCTTATATACCACAAAAAATCCTTTTTCTTTCACAAAAAATTCACAAATATATTGTATTATATGAGCATAATAGGTTAATATATATATGTAGGAGGTAATATAAATGGACGATTATAAAATTAATAATAACAATGAAAATGTAAATAAGTCTGATAATGTAAATGGAGGAACAAATGATACAAAATTCAAAACTGTTTCAAACCCAGATACATATAAAACCGTTTATGAAATAGATAAGAAACCTAAAAAACAACATAGCTTTGGAAAAAGTGTTGTATTACCATTTTTTAGTGGTATTATAGGTTGTGCTGTTGTAATGGGAACCTGTTTTGGTGTTCCTTCTATTCGAAATCAACTTTTTGGAAGCACAAATTCTAGTTCTTCTGGAACTTCTTCAAGTTCACAAAGTTCAGGATTTGTTGATCAGGTTTCTTTATCAAATTATTCTGATACATCTGTGTATGCAGCAAACAAAATCTTACCATCAATTGTTGGTATAGAAATTCAATATAATGTAACATCTATGTTTTCTATTTTTGGTAGTAGTCAAACCTCAACTGCTACTGCAACTGGTTCTGGTATAATTATTAGTGAAGATGGTTATATTTTAACAAACAACCATGTCGTTTCTTCAAGCGAAGCAGAAGCATATTATCAAGTATCAGAGGCTACAAAAGTTACTGTTAAATTGTTCGATGATGACACAGAATATGATGCAACTATTGTTGGTACTGATGAAGAAACAGATCTAGCTGTTATAAAAATCGATGCTACTGGATTAACACCAGCAGAATTTGCTGACTCTGATTCTATTAAAGTAGGTGAATTTGCCATGGCAGTAGGTAGTCCTTTAGGATTACAAAGCTCTATTACTTGTGGTGTTGTTAGTGCTGTAAATAGAGAAGTTACTGATTCAGATGGTAAAACCTATACATTGATACAAACAGATGCTGCTATCAATGCTGGTAATAGTGGTGGTGCATTAGTAAATAGTGAAGGTAAAGTAATTGGTGTTAATACTTTAAAATTAACAGGAGATGATGTTGAAGGTATGGGATTTGCTATTCCAATAAATTCTACAACAGATATTACTTCACAATTAATTCAATATAGTAAAGTTAGAAGACCATATATTGGAATTACTGGCATGGATTTAGATGCTGAAACAGCAAGTGCTAATCATTTAGTAGAAGGAATTTATGTTAGAGATGTTGAAACATTCTCTGCTGCTGAAAAAGGTGGTATAAAGATTGGTGATGTTATTATAAAAGCTGATGGAACAAACGTAAAAACAATGGATGAATTAAATGCAATTAAAAATTCTCATAGTATTGGTGATGAAATGACCATTACTGTTAATAGAAATGGCGAAGAAATAGATTTGACCATTACATTAGGTGAACAACCTTAAGTAAATAACTCTATTTTATGAATATATTAATATTTTAGAAAAAGTTTGGAGATGATAAAAACTTTCCAAACTTTTTTAATTTCTAATTACTTTTCACTTTTAGTTCACAAAATGGACAAATTTGCTGATTATAATATAAACATAATCAGTAAAGCATACTGATTGAAATAAAAGAACATCCCCTTTTATTTTCAAAAAAGAGAAACCTTTGAGGTTTCTCTCTTTTTTTAAGACAATTATACTATTATTAAATCCATCTCACTTGTTAAATTTTCATTACCATATGCATAAACAATATAGATATTTCCATCTTTTACAAAAAATTCTTGTGTATTCTCTATTTTATACATGTCATCATCTAGATTTCTTTCAAAAATACTATACCCAAGTGCCTTCATACTTTCTACTCTCTCTTGTTCTTGTCTTATTTCTTCTTGAATTTTATTTTGTACATCATCTTTATTTAATTGTTTACGATTGATTATTTCTTCTAATGTTATTTCTTGTTGATTCTTCAAATCATAATTATATGTTTTTATGATCGTTCTTTGTGGTTCTGATCCTTCTTTTAATTCTGCCTCAATTATAACAGATAAAACATCTTCTTCCAAAGTTGCCGAATATTGTACACTATAAATAATATTCTCATTTTCAGTTTGTAAGATATCATTTACCTTTTCTTCAAACATTTCCTTTATATCTTCATTATATTTTACAATTTTTTCATTATCAATATTAATATATGGTATATTTAAATCTAAAACATAACTATTTTCCTTAGTTTCTGATGTTCTATAATATGTATATACTATTGGATGTTCTTCATCTATACTAGGAATTTGAATACCTGTAGTATATTCTTCCATTCGATTTTGAAATATATTATCAAAATTTTCAATTAATGACTGATATTCAATCTCTTCTTGTGTTAAATTAGAGCCACCAGTTGTAATTAGTCTATCCAATTCATCAGTTCCATAATAAGTTGATAACATCACTACTATTATTGCTATGATACATGCTATAATTGAAATAGTATAAATGACGATTGCTTTAACATTTAGTTTTGGTTTTTTTGGTAATGTTACTTTCATATTTATATATTCCTTCCTTATGGCATATTTTAGTTATAATATTGCCTAACCTTATTTCTACTTTACACTCTCTTAAAATTATACCATTTTTGTGGCAATATTTCAAGCTAAAAAAATTCTTAAAATTATTGACTATTTCCGTATTTTGAGGTATTATATATGTTGTATATTTATATAGAAATGAGGAATTTAAAGTATGTTATGTTCAGAATGTAATAAAAACCCAGCTATCCTTTTTTATAAAAAAATTGAAAATGGTAAAGAATCTTTAGAAGGGTATTGTTATGACTGTGCAAAAGCAAAAGGTATTAACCCTAATGAAGTGTTATATAGACAAAATGAAATCTTATCAAAAGATAATGTAAATTTGAATGATATGACTAAACAATTTGAGACCATTTTTAAAGATTTAGCTGAAAATATTAATTTAGAAGATATTGAAAATATTGATGGAGCCATCACTTTTGAAAATGCTAGCGACGAAAATGGAGATGGCACAGGAAAAGTATCTGGTGCAGCCATTCCACTAAGTTCATTGTTTACAAATATGTTTGGAGGAAATTCAAATAATAATAACAATGAACAAGAATTAAACAATGGCAGAAAAAAAGTGAAGGTTGAAAAAAGAAAAAACACAAAACAGAATAAGAAAAAGAAATTTCTAGATACTTATGGAACCAATTTAACTGCAAAAGCAAAAAATAATGAATTAGATATTGTTATTGGAAGAGATTCCGAAATCAAGAGAATTATTCAAATTTTAAATAGACGTTCTAAAAATAATCCTTGCTTAATAGGAGAACCTGGTGTTGGTAAAACAGCTATTGCTCAAGGGTTAGCTATCAGAATTGCTAACCAAAATGTTCCTGCTAAATTGTTAAATAAAGAAGTTTATCTTTTAGATATGACTGCTGTGATTGCTGGTACACAATTTAGAGGACAATTTGAATCTAGAATGAAAGGCATTATTGATGAATGTAAAGAATATGGAAATATCATTTTAGTAATTGATGAAATCCATAATATCATTGGTGCTGGAGATGGAGAACATTCTATGAATGCAGCAAATATCTTAAAGCCAGCACTTTCTAATGGAGAAATTCAATTAATCGGTACAACTACTTTAAAAGAATACAGAAAATATATTGAAAAAGATTCTGCTTTAGAAAGAAGATTTCAACAAGTTTTAGTTGAAGAACCAAATATTGATGATTCTATTGGTATTTTGGAAGGTATCAAAAAATATTATGAAGAATATCACAAAGTAAAGATTTCTTTAGATGTTATTAAACAAGCTGTTATCATGTCTGAAAAATATATTCATGATAGATTTTTACCAGACAAAGCAATTGATATTTTAGACGAAGCTTGTTCAAGAATTAATTTAGAAAATAAAGAATTGTTCACATTAGAAAAATTAAAACAAGAATTGGAACAAGTACAAGCTGAAAAAGAAGAAGTCATTGCTGCTGATTCTACAGAAGATTATCAAAGAGCAGCTGATTTAAAAACACGTGAATGTCAATTAATTGAACAAATTGATGCCTTAAATGCAAAAATGAAACCTAGACAATTAACTGTTCAAGATATTGCAAATGTAATAGAAAGTTGGACAAAAATTCCTGTTCAAAAAATTACAGAGGCAGAAACACAAAAATTATTAAACTTAGAAACAAATCTTCATAAAAGAATTATTGGTCAAGATGAAGCTGTCAGTGCTGTATCAAGAGCGATTCGTAGAAACAGAGCAGGATTAAAATCAAACAAAAGACCACCTTCATTTATCTTTGTTGGTCCTACTGGTGTTGGTAAAACAGAACTTGCAAAAAGCTTAGCTTATGAAATGTTCGGTTCTGAGGATTCCATTATCAGAATTGACATGTCTGAATATATGGAAAGTCACTCTACATCTAAATTGATTGGTGCACCTCCAGGATATGTTGGTTATGATGATGCCGGACAATTGACAGACAAAGTAAAAAGAAAACCATATTCTATCATTTTACTTGATGAAATTGAAAAAGCACATCCAGATGTCTTCAATATTTTATTACAAGTATTAGATGATGGTATCTTAACAGATAGCCAAGGAAATTCTGTTAGTTTTTCAAATACGATTATCATTATGACATCAAATGCAGGTTCTAATTTAAACAATAATTCTATTGGATTTGGAAATTCTATGGTTAACAAAAATAAAATTATGGATAGCTTAAAAGATGTGTTTAGACCTGAATTTTTAAATAGAGTTGATGAAATTGTTACATTTGATCCATTAACCAATGAACAATTATTACAAATTGTTGATTTGATGTTAAATGATACTGTAAAAGCTTTATCAGATAAAGATATCAAAATGAATATGTCAAAAGCAGCTAAAAACTATATCTTGGAAAAAGGAACAGATATTAAGTTTGGTGCTAGACCATTAAGAAGAGCCATCCAAAGATATGTAGAAGACGAATTATCTGAGATGATTTTAAGACAACAATTACTAGATGGACAAACTGTCAATATCGATTTTGTAGATGGAAAATTAACATTTGAAGTGAAATAATTTGATAAATTTTATCAAATTATTTGCTTTAAAAAATAATTAATAAATTCATTTAACAAACAAATAAAAGGTTATGATTGATGCCTTAATTAGATTGAAAGGAATGAAAATTTTATGCTAAAATATGTACCAAATACCCTAACAGTTATTCGATTTTTATTAATACCATTTATTGTAATGAATATTTTTTCTGGAAATTATATTATGGCATTTATCCTATTTACCTTATCAGCTATAACTGATATTGCCGATGGTTTTATAGCCAGAAAATTTAACTTAATATCAAATTTTGGAAAACTGATGGACCCTTTAGCAGATAAGCTAACACAAATTTGTACCATCGCTTCTTTAGCATTAATCGATATCATACCTATATGGATATTGGTTATTGTCTTATTAAAAGAATTGATTATGATTGCTGGTGCCTCTTTCCTTTATGGAAAAGATGTTGTTGTATATAGCAAATGGTATGGAAAATTGGCTACTGTACTTTTCTATGTTGCAATTGTATTTTCTCTACTAGTTAATCAATTTAAACTTGGAACTATTTGGACAAATTTGGATTTAGGTTTATTCTATTTGGCTTTATTTGCTACCGTTTTTTCTTTAGTAATGTATATTAAAGATGTTTATAAAAAGGGATTTATTGATAAACAAGATTTGAATAAAAAAGTTACAATTGATAAAAAAGAAAGAAAGAAAAAATGAGACAGTTCGGGCCAGGTTGGGTTTTGCTACAAAATTCAACCTGGTCCGAACTGTTTCATTTATTCATAATCCTCAATCAACTGATTTAATTCCACTCTTCCATTTGCTTCAATTCCATTTTGTAATTCAATTCTATCTGTTTCTGTTAAAAATTCAGTTGCAATATCTGTTTCTTCTACTAATTCTTCCGTATCGTCCACTCTTAGATATACAGCTACTTTTCCGTCTTTTTCTCTTAACACATAATGTTCTCCACATTCACTATCAAATTCTCTATATAAAACAATTTGATTTTTTGAGAATTCTTCTATTGTCCATCCTTCATATTGTTTCTGTAAATCTTCTTCTGTCTTATTAACCAATTCTGTTGGTACACTAGCATATTGTTCTAGTGTATGTCCACATTGATTATAATATCTTCTAAATATAATTGAACAATTTGGAGATATTTTCTCGCTTTCTGAGCTTGTCTCTTCTACTAATGTATTACTTTGCACCATTTCTTCATATTCATCTGTACAATCGTCATAAATTTCTTCTTGACTTTCTTCTGCAATTTGCGTTTTTTCTTCTTCTCCTGCAAAGTTTTTTATTAAAATAACGCCTATCACAGTCCCTAAGATAAATAATACTATAATGGCTGAAATAATGATACTTTTTTTCATATTTCCTAACATTCCTTCCTAAGGATTTTTCTGTATTAAAAAATGATTATCTTCTCATTTTTTTACCTCTCTTATCCTTTTATAGTATTATTTACCTTTTTTGATAATTTATACATTAAATAGTAAGTAAATTTCTCCTTCTTCATCTGTTCTATGAATTTGCATGCCGAAAAGCTTCTAGTCTTTTTAACACTTCTGCATTAGGATGTCCAAACATGTTATTTTCTCCTACCCCGATTAGTGCCACTTTGCTTTTTACTGCTTTTAAAAATTCTTCTGTTGATGATGTCTTCGACCCATGATGGGCTACTTTTAATATGGTTGCTTGTAATACATTTGAATTGTTTTTATATAAATTTAAGATTTTCTTTTCCGCGATTTCTTCTATGTCTCCTGTAAATAGCATACTAAAGTTTTTGTATTGCATTTTCATAACCATTGCATTATTATTTAATATATTTTCTTCTATTTGTTCTTCTGTTGGCCATAATACATGGAAGCTTATATCATCAATTAACACGATATCTCCTGCTTTTACCACTTTTACGTGGAGATTTTTTTGTTCTACAATTTCTAAGAATTTTTTATAATTTTCACTTTCTTCTCCTTGTTTTGCAATGTATATTTGCCCTACTCTTAGCTCTTCTAGTACTGTTAAAATGCCTCCTACATGGTCTTGGTCAAAATGGGATATGAAGATATAATCTACTTTTGTATGTCCTTTATCTAATATGTAAGGGATAAGGGTATCTTTTCCAACATCAAATGTGCTAGAAGTACTTCCTCCTCCATCTATTAAAATGGTTTTATGATTTGGCGTTGTGATAAAACAAGAATCTCCTTGTCCAACATCTAAGAAACAAATTTCTAGTTTTTTATTGAACTGAAAAATAACTATGACACTAATTAGCAAAATAATAATTTTATATGTCTTTAAAATAAGAGATTTTAAATTTTTCTTTACATCTGTATTCTTTTTATTTCTATCTTGTTTCCAAAATTCTTTATACGCCTTAGCAAATTTTCTCTTTTTTTGATATACCTTATACTTTATCAATGCAATTATATTTTTTCCCCTCTTTTGTGTAGAGCTCAAATATTTGCTTGTATAAATCACATATAATTGGTTACCAACAAAAATAACAATGTAATATATAATTATACTGACTAGACTTGGTGTTGCTACATATATTTTTGAAAAAGGTAAATTTGCTAAATTAGAAATTCCGATTAGTCCTTGAATTCCAATGGATAGAAATGTAGAAATAAAACGAGAAATCCCAGAATGAATAAATGCACTGATTATAAATAAAATAGATAAAGCCATAATTGGTCCAATGATAATACTTACTAAGATGTTGGCTATTAAAAAATAAATACCAATTGTATTAAAATGATATAATAGAATAGGTAAAAGCATAATTTGTGCAGATAGTGTGACAGATATCATGTCTCTAAAATTTTCTACGACTTTCGATAAGTGTTTGTTTTTCTTGATTATAATACTATTTTTTAGTCTTTTTATATTATCTAAATATTGTTTTATATTTTTTTGAAATAGGATAATACCAATTGTTCCTAAATAAGATAATTGCAAGCCAACACCGTGTAATAGTATATGGATTTTGAATAAGAATAAGCAATAGAGAAAATGCGATTGATGTCCATATATCTTTTTTTCGATAAACTATAAATGATAATATACCCAATATTCCCATAATGCCTGCTCGAATAATAGAACTTGTAGCACCTGTTATGCTAACATATAGAATAACAGCTAATATCATAATATATTTTACTTTTCTTTTTCCCAACCATTTTTTGAAAAGAATTTCTATTCCCATAATGATATAAACCACATGCATACCAGATACTGCTAAAACATGAGAAATATTGGCAATCTGAAATTGTTCTTGCAAATCTTCTTCTAACACAGTGGTATTTCCCAAAAGCAATCCTTTTACAATCTGCTGTTCCTCTTCATTTAATGCTCCCTCAATTTTTTGATTAATGGCAAGTTTGACATCATTCATTCCTTTTTCTAAAATCGTTAGATTGTTAGAAGATACAACTTGGTATTTATTCACATTTAATGTTCCATAAATGCTAATTGATTTTAAATACAACTGATAATCAAATCCACCTGTGTTTCGTGCCTCACTTCCATTTTGAAATTCTCCTTCTAAAATCACTTTATCTCCATATTGAAATTCTACTTCTTTTTTAACGTCTACATAGATTTGTGTAGATTGATATTCTGTAGAATTATCAACTGTTCGGACCTTTACTTTGTATCGATTTTTATATTCTCTTTCTTGTTTGTTACTAATGATAATGGCCTCCACTTTTATGGCTTTTTCTTCGTACAACTGGTCATAGCGATTTTCTTGAAATATGAAAATGGTATTGGAAATAATTGAACTAATTATAATAAAAAAAATAACTGGTTTTGTTAAGAATAATTTGATATAGCGAACATATCGCTTAATGGAAAACAATTGAAATTTTTTATTCTCATTTGCAGGTTTATCTTTTCTACTCATAAACAAAAACTTTTTAACGAGATATAAAAATGCTATAAGGATATATAAAAGGACTATACTAAAATGAAAGTATAGCCCCCATATAATTCCAATACTATATCCTATAGCGATAACAACGATTGGTCTTTTTATGCTATCGCCTCCTAAATTACAATACTCTTCTTGCCCCATAATAATTATTGTTATAATATCCTGTGCTTAAAGAATCAATTCTTACTCCTGTTGATGGTGTAGATGCGTGGATAATCTGTCCTCCGCCTATATATATTGCAACATGTGTAATTGATGATTTACCAAACATAACCAAATCTCCTGGTTGTAAATTACTTCTACTAACGGCAACACCATTACTGTATTGTCCTGCTGATGTTCTATTTAAGGTAATTCCATGTTGCTTAAATACATATGATGTAAATCCTGAACAGTCAAATCCTGTACTTGGTGAACTACCACCATATACATATTTATACCCTAAATATTTTTTAGCTGTTGCTACAATTGCAGAACCATTGCTAGATGCTGGCACACTTGTTGTTTCTGAAGTTGTATTTTGTGTTTTGCTTTGGCTGGTTGTGGTCTTTTTAGTTGATTTTGTACTACTTGTTTTTCTTGAAGTGCTTTGACTTCTTGAAGTTTCTTGTCTACTATCTGATAATAGGGAAGTTGCAATATATCCCTCTACATTATTAACCCTTACTCTGCTCCATCCACCTTCTTCACTATATACTTGAACTTCTGTATTTAATGAAGCTGTTGTAACGATTGTACTTGATGTATTTGCTTCTTGTCTAACATTTACAGTTGAAGAGTTAATATATTGTGTTTTAATTGGTGTATTTTCAGCAGGTTGTTGTTCTTGCTCTTCTTGCACTTCTTCTTGATTTTCTTCTACTGGTTCATCTTTCTTTAATTTGTCTTTTCTTAACCAACCTTTGGTTGTTTGTGTTTCTACACATGCCCATCCATTCATAATTTCTGTAACAGTAACTGTTTCATCTGCTTTTAATTCTATCACATCTGTTGCATTGATAGATGGTATTAATTTTAATCTTGTATCCTCTGAGATTTTGTATTCTCCCAAAGTGATTTCTTCTGTATTTTCTGTATTTTGAGCATTTCCTTCTGTTGCTGTATTCTCTACTGTTGTATTTTGCTCTGTTGTGTTTGTTTCCACTTGATTGTTGTCTTGTGTACTATTTTCATTTACTTGGTTGTTTTCTTCTGTAGGTTCCGGATTTGAATTTACGGTAACAAGTTCTTTGCTCACATATCCTGTAATTTGATTATATGTAACTTGATACCAGTCTCCCTCTTCTCCTAATATTTCAACCTCTTGGTTCAAAGTGATTTGCTCCAAGATTGTACTTTCAGCATTTGCCTCTCTTCGTAAGTTAGCAACATCTACATTGATTGTTCCTGTATTAGCTGCTAAGCTGATATTTATAAAAAGCATACTAGCTAAAGAAATAATTGCCATAATCAAAATGCTTTTTATATTCATTTTACTTTTCATTGTAATCCTTCTCCTTAAATATTTCATATTTTTAAAAAAGTAGTACCCGGACAGTATACTATAAATTTAAAAAAAAGTCAAATTTTTGACTTTTTTCCAAATTATTACAGCAAATTCATCTATTACAAATCAGTCTTCAATTCTCCGAAAGTATATATATTATACTTTCGGAGAATTGTATACTAAAGTATGACAATAGTCTCTATACTACTTGATTTTTTAGTAAAAGTTTAACCATATTATAAATAAACTTTTGCTTTTCAATACTACATTTAATTATTAATTCATACAATTCTTTATCCATATATCTTATTATATTTTCATTTTTCTCATTTAGAACCTCATAGATAGAAACATTTAAGAAATCACATATTTTTACAAAGTTTTCAAATTCTGTATTTACTTTGCCTTTTTCCAACTGACTAATATAACTTATTGATATGTCTAACTTCTCAGCCATTTCTTTTTGGCTAATTTTATTTTGCATTCTGGTTTCCTGTAAACGTTTACCAATATTAGAAAAATCCATATTCATATTATCACTTCTCCTTTATTGGTAAATATAACATTATAAGTTTCATTTGTCAATATACTTTTACATATTAGTAAAATTAATTTTCTATCGCTTGAAATGCATAGGTATTATTAACGATTTTATCATAAGGTGCTGGATTTTCTAATTCTCCTGCCATTGTCATAACCTCTTGAAGCCTGTTAAAACTTTCTTCTTCTAGTACTGGTGTTTCATTCCATGCATCAATATCTTTATATGTTTGAATTGCTTGTGCTAACATTTCTATAGTTGTGTCTGGGAAAAAGTCTTGTATAACAGTTGCAATTTTTTCTGCTGTATGTTCTTTTACCCAAGTTTGCCCTTCATAAATTGCATCTGTAAAGTTTTGTATAGTTTCTTCATTTGCTTCTATATAACTCTTTTTCGCAAAATAAGCTGTATATGGGATTTCGCCAGCTTCTTCTCCTACTGATGCTACAACATATCCTTTTCCTTCTAATTCTGTTAAAGATGCTGTTGGTTCAAATAATGTTACATAGTTAGCATTTCCAGCAGCAAATGCACCTGCCATTAAGTCAAATTTAATACTATCATCTAATACTACATCTGTTTCTGGATTAATTCCATTCTTTTTAAGTACATATTCTAATGTCATGTATGGCACTCCACCTTTTCTACCTGGAATAACAGTTTTGCCTTTTAAATTTTGCCAACTGAAATTTTCTTCATCTGTTCTAGAAACTAATAGAGAACCATCCTTTTTCGTTAATTGTGCAAACACTTCCGTATAGTCTTCTTTTCCTTCATTATATACGTAGATAGATGCTTCTGGACCAGCAAATCCAATTTCTACCTGATTAGCTAGAACACTTGTCATAACAGCATCTGCTCCTTGCCCTGTTGACAATTCAATTTCTAACCCTCTTTCTTCAAAATATCCATTGCTGATTGCTACATATTGTGGTGCATAAAAGACTGAACGTGTTACTTCACTAACATTGATAGTTTGTAATGTATTTTGATTATTTCCTTTTTGTTTGTTTATAACAATAACGGCTATAACAATTGCAATTACTAAAATAACTACTAATAGAACAATTCTTTTTTTCTTGTTCATTTCACACCTCCTTGTTTTTCTTTCTATATTTTATGTTGCTTGTTGGAATGTGTGAAATTTTTATTGCTTCTAAGATTATCTGCAATTGTTTCTAGGTTTGAATAGATAATTATTATAACATTACTGAAATTTTTTAGATTTCAATATTATTTTTTCTAGCAACAATACTGCTAAATACATCAAACCTGCAACTACACCTAAAATTATCACACTTGCCATAACCAAATCTAATTTAAACACTTGCCCACCATATACAATTAAATAGCCTAGTCCTGCTTTAGACACCAAGAATTCTCCTGAAATAACACCTACTAAAGAAAGACCAATATTCACTTTTAAGGAATTGATAAAGGTAGAAATATTTGCTGGTATAACAATTTTTGTTAAGATTTGAAATTTGCTAGCCTTAAATGTTCTTGCCATTTTAATTAAATCTTTATCTGTTTTCATAAATCCATTCAAATTTTCTAAGATTGTAACAACTAAAGATATCGCAACTGCCATAACAATAATAGCTGGTGTTCCTGCACCTACCCATATAATAATAACTGGTCCTAATGCAACTTTTGGCAAACTGTTTAGTACAACTAAATAGGGTTCTAATACATTTGAAAGAAATGTTGACCACCATAGAATAATGGCAATTATAGTTCCTAGGATGGTCCCTAGTAAAAATCCTACTACAGTTTCATACACTGTAACACCTATATGTGTTAATAAATCATTAGACCCTAAATTGGTCAATGTTGCCCATATTCTACTTGGTTGACTTGTGATAAAACTGTCTATTATATTTTTGTTGGCTAATATTTCCCACAAAGCTAAAAATCCTACTAATATTGCGATTTGTGTGATAAAAATTGCTATTTTCTTGTTTCGATTATGTTTTAGATATTCTTTTCTTTCTGGTGTTATGATTTTATTCATCTACCCCCAACTCCTTCCATAAAGTATTAAAATATTCACTAAATTTTGGACTTTCCCTCACGTTAATTGGATTTCTATTTTCTATGCCAAAATCAATTTTGCAAATATCTTTTACTTCTCCTGGTCTTTTAGTCAAAACTACTACTCTATCTGACATACTTATTGCCTCTGAAATATCATGTGTTACAATAATAGCTGTCATATTTTCTTTTCTTAATATTGAATAAATATCATTTGTTACCATGATTCTTGTTTGATAATCTAATGCAGAAAATGCTTCATCTAGCAATAAAATTTTTGGTTTTGTCGCTAAGGTTCTAATTAGGGCTGCTCTTTGTCTCATTCCTCCTGATAGTTCTGATGGGTATTTATCTTTAAAATCATATAAATTATATTTTTTTAACAAATTTTCTACATATTGTTTACTATTATCATTTAAAGCTCCTTTTAATTCCAATCCTAATATGCTATTGCTCCATATATTTCTCCATTCTAATAAACAATCTTTTTGTAGCATATATCCCACATCTTCTGATATGCCTTCTACTTTCTTATTTTCTATGTAGATTTCTCCTTTTGTTTTTTCTTCTAATCCACTAATGATAGATAGTAAAGTAGATTTTCCGCAACCACTAGGTCCTATAATAGATACAAATTCTCCTTTTTTTACTCGAAAATTGATATTATCTAATGCCAGTATTTCCCCTTCTTTACTTTGATAGGTTTTACAAATATTTTTTATTTCTAATATCGTTTCCATCTTATTTCATTCCCTTCTCCTGCTTTGCAATATTGTTTTTGAATTATTTATGCTAATTTAAAACATCGTTTACTATATTTTATGTAAAATAAGAAAAGATGTGCTTCAACACAACTAGCCTTTCCAACAATAGCATTAAATTAATAGGATAAAAAACTTATTAGCCCAAAGTCATATTTAAAATATTTTGTAATGTTAGCCATTTAATCTAATAAAATATTTTAATATAACCTTGGGCTTTATAAAATTATTTAAACTTAATGTTTTAAGCCTTCTACACACATTAATTCTTCTATTACAGTATCTCTTATTTTCTCTATTGAATAAGGATTTGATAGATTAATTAGATTATATTTTAGTTCTAGTATATGATTATCATATGTTGTCATTTTAAAACTATTTTCTGAAAATTCACTATATTGTCCCAAATTTTCTTTCACATAAATTACAATAGGAACAATTATAAACTCTTCTATATTTTCTTGCTTAAATATTTGCATGATTTTAATACAATAATTTAAAATGATATATGGTAAATTTATCTGTATATTTTGAATATAAAGAAAAAAATATACAATATTATCTTTTATATTTCTATAAATAACCTTTATACTTTTGTTTTCTGTAATGCAATCTACATATTCTAAATCTTCTTTTTCTATTTTCTCATCATCATCTGTAAAGCGATTTATTAAAAAATAAATTCTTTCTATGTCCTTTAGTAAATATTCTATTATAGATTTCATTCGTGTTTCTAAATTATTTTCCTGTAATATACCATATGTTTCTGTATTCTCTCCTAAATGCAAATAGTCACTTTGCTTGATATTGTGAATACACGCAATATAGTTCTGATATGTAAAATAATATAGGATTTGTATCACCTCCAAATGAATCCAACTTACAAACTTTTTCTTTATGTGGAAATTTTTACGAAATTGAAATTTATGAATATATAAAATCAAACGATACAAATTAAAATCATTTATATTAAATCACAAAAGAGCAAAAAATACAAGTATCTTTCGCCCTTTTTATGTAAATTTTCAAAAAATTGTTATTATAAAATCCCACTAAGACTTTCAACTTCTTTTTTCGACAAATATCGCCATTTTCCAAGTTCTAAATCTTTAACTTCTATTCCTGCAATAGCACTTCTATGTAATGCAAGCACTTTATATCCAATTGCTTCGCACATTTTTCTTACTTGCCTGTTTTTTCCTTCATGTATGATAATTTCTAATCTTGTTATTTGCTTTTCTTCATCTGTTTTTAAGTATCTGACTTTCGCAGGTTTTGTAACATACCCACCAATATCTACCCCTTTTCTTAGTTGTTCTACTTTTTCTTTTTGTACAATTCCTTTCAGAGTAACAGTATAGGTTTTATTAATTTCATGTTTTGGGTGTGTTACTTTATAGACAAAATCGCCATCATTGCTAAGAATTAAGGCTCCTGATGTATACATATCCAACCTTCCTACAGGCACAATTCGTTCCTTTACTTTTACTAAGTCTAAAACAGAATCTCGCTGAAATTGATCTTTTACAGTGGTCACATATCCAATTGGTTTATTTAATAAAATATATACTTTTCTATCTTCCAGTTTCACTGTTTTTCCAAGGTAGCAAATTTGATCTTTTCCAGGCTCTACTTTTGTTCCTAATTCTGTTACAATTTTACCATTCACTTGGACTTTTCCTTGCAAAATAAGTTCTTCTGCTTTTCTTCTTGAGGTAATTCCTGCTTCTGCTAAATACTTTTGTAATCGTATCTCTTCCAAAACGATACTCCTTTCATTAATTTTTTAATACTATTAACTATTTAAATATATTTTGACTATATGAATTTCGACAATCTCTTAGTATATTTTCCAAATATTCTGGCAATTTTGCTTCTAAATACATTTTTTCTCCTGTTATAGGATGTGTAAATTCCAAACTTTTTGCATGTAAGCATTGTCCCTTTACATTCCACTCATTTTTTCCATTTGAATAAACCTCATCTCCCACAATTGGATAACCAATTTGTGATAAATGTACTCTAATTTGATGTGTTCTTCCTGTTTCTATATTAACTTCTAGTAATGTATATTTATCATATCTTTCTAATACTTTAAAATGGGTAATTGCTTCTTTTCCATTTTTTGTTACTGCCATTTTCTTTCTATCTTTTTCACTTCTTCCAATTGGCATATTAATCGTTGCTTCATTTTCTCTTACAATTCCTCTTACCAAAGCAATATATGTCTTTTTTACCTTATGTTCTTTTATTTGTTCACTTAAATTTATATGTGCTTTATCATTTTTTGCTACAATAATAATTCCAGATGTATCTTTATCCAATCTATGAACAATTCCTGGTCTGATTTCTCCTCCAATTCCAGATAATGAATCTTTACAAATTGCCATTATAGCATTTACTAATGTACCATCTGGATTTCCATTTGCAGGATGTACCACCATTCCCTTTGGTTTATTAACCACAATAATATCTTTATCTTCATATATAATATCTAACGGAATTTCCTGTGCTTTTAAAGATATTTCTACTGGCATTTCCTCTTCTACTTTAATATTATCTCCTTCTTGCACTTTATATGAAGGTTTTACTGTTTTTTCATTCACAAGAACTTTTCCCTTTTCTATTAACCTTTGAACTGCAACTCTTGATGTATCTTCAAGCTTTTCTGACAAAAATGCATCAATTCTTTTTCCGTCTTTTTCTACTTCAAAATATTTCATTTATTTCTTGTCCTTTCTTTTGAAACGTCCTCTTTACTCTCTTTCTTCTTTTGCAATTCTTTTGATGAAAATGCTGCAAATATGGCAACAAAAGATATCCATCCAATAAGAATACAAACATCTGCAATATTAAAAGCTGGCAAAGGAGAAATATTGATAAATTCTACCACACTACCTCTACAAATTCTATCAATAATATTACTAATTCCTCCTGCAAGAGCAAAACTTAATAATATTTTTGTCTTTTTTGATACAAATTGATTATCACTTTTGATTATTCCAAAAATGATAAACACAATTACCAAATTTGTTAATATTGTAACACCTCTTGAAGTTTCGTCATACATTCCTGCACTTATGGGATTTGCTTTTAATACAACATTTCCTATGTTAATTTCTTCATAATTAAGAACAATAATTTTAGTTAATTGATCTATAAATATGATTGAAAATATTATAATAGCAATGATAATATATAGCTTCTTTAGTTTTTTCTTTTCTTCTTTTTTCATATAACCCTCTCTTATTTTAATTACTTAGTCTTTCATATACTGTGAAATAATTGTCTTCATATAATTGTAAATAATTTGGATCTTCTGTTTTTTTGATGATCATATTCATTTTTGAATTTTTGTAAGTAATAACATGTGTTATACCATATTTTTCAAAAATATCTTCATAAAATTTGCCTATGCTAGAAGTATTAATAAAGTCCATAAATATGTCATCATCTTTTCCACTAAATTCTGGTGCATATAAATCTGCTCTTGAATCTATAAACACAGGAATTCCTCTAAATATCATATAACTTCCATAATTATATTCGTTATAAAATCTAGCATTTTCTAAATCAATATTTTCTAATATATAATCACAAGCTTGTACTGGATAATCTGATTCACTTATATATTCATCATCTTCTTTTGGTTCATAAAAATGGTAACTTAATAATAACATAACAAGAATCATTAATACATAGCCAACTTTTGTTGTAACAATTTTAAAAGCCTTCTCTAAACCATTTTTTGTATATAATTCCAAAAGTCCACATATCATTTTATTTACAACTAAAACACCAATTATGCAAAACATGGTAACTTGTCTTCTTGAAGCTAGCATCAAATAGCATAAACCTCCTATCATAAACAAGTCACTTAACTTAATTTTTGTTTTTGTGAAGGTTAAAATTGCTAAAATGAATACAATCGCTGTTAATGCTTCAGTTTCATCAACAATTGTCATTGGCAAATGTTCATTTATATTTTGAGTTGTATTTCCTTGCATTGTTTTATACAAATACGTATATGGTGTATCTCCCAATGGTGTTAATAATCCTGTGAAGGCACAAATAACCATCACTAAAATTAACCATTTTACATTTGGATTTTTTTGTAATCTAATTTTATATGGATTTTTTAAATCTTCTTCTCTTTTAATTTTGATTTTTTCATTTTTTTCAAGGATTTTTTGCAATTTCTCTTCTAATTTTTGTTTTTTATCCACATATTTTCCTGATTTTGTTAATAATTTAATTGCAATCTTCATTAGTTTTATATTTATTTTTCTGTATATAGCTAAATCTGCAATAATCGCAATTAAATATTCTGCTATATATGGTAAGAATAATACAAATATAAATGGCCAAACAGCCACATGTAAGTTAGCAATTAACGTTGAGATCACAACTAAACCTACTGCATATCTGATTTTTCTATTTTTTAAGAACATTTCAATAAAATAGATAATCCATACAAATAAAATAAAGGTTACCAATTGAGCTCTTGCCGCAATATATCCTCTTATTATATAAATAACCACTGCTGTTAATATAAAAGAAATTAACTGATTTTTAGCAATTTTTGTATTGACAATATATAAAGAAATTCCTAGAATTGCTGATAATATACATGTTGTTACATATATTCCTGTCATACCAAAAGTTGCATATATATAGTAAGTGATTAAGTCATATAACCAGTGCGGATATGTATATGCCAAATCTTCATGCCATGAAAAATGATCTTGCATATCAATTCCTGTTTCAGTTATTTGTTCTCCAATTTTTATTGTATAAAATGTATCATTTTGCAAAGTTACTGGTGTCATAGCAATACAAAAAATCGCAATTAAAATAACTGCTAATATTCCAAAAATCAATTTAGAACTAACTTTCCTTTTTTTATTTTCAATTTTTTCTTTCTCCTTTTTTTGTTTAAACATGTTTTCCTCCAATAAAAAAATATTCTTTAGCATTATATCAAAAAAAGTTTGAAAAGGATAGTCCTTTCAAACTTTTTATCACAATTTATAAGTTATATTATATTTATACAGCTTCTTGATTTTCTGTTTCTACTGTATTTTCATTATCATTTTCTTCAATTACTTCTAAGCTTCCTACTGAAACTTCATAAGCTACTCTTGTTTCAACACTTCCGTCATCATGTTTCTTTTCGTAAGTTCTTGATTGTACTCTACCTACTAATTTGATTTGAGAACCTACTTCAAGATTTTGGCAAAATCTTGCATTTCTACCCCAAGCAATACATGGAATATAGTCTGACTTATTATATGCTCTATTAACAGCAAGTAAGATATCTGCAATTTCTCTACCAAATGGTGTTTGTCTGTAAATTGGTTTTTTACATATATAACCAACTAGAACAACTTCATTTGTGATAACTTCTTTTCTTGCTATTTCATTTTCTTCTTCATTTTGCTCTTCCTCAGATATTACTCTAACATCTTTAGCAAAAACAGTTAATATTAATCTGTTTTTTTCACTCTCATAGCTATTGTATGATCTAAATTGTCCTTTTACTAATAATTTTTGTCCTTCATTTAATGTATCTTCTGTAATTAGTCTTTCTGAAATTGTAATTGGTATGATGTCTGCTACACCACTTAAACGTGGAATTGCTAAATTAAAGATATAAAATCTTTCTCCATAAATTTCATGACTAAATTTCTTTTCTCCTGTAACTTTTCCAACTAATGTTAAATAGTTGTTTTCTAAATAATTTGTATCCAATTTATTTTCCTCCTTAAAATTTATTTATCGATTGTATTTTTTAACTGTGTATTAACTTACATTACTTATTATACAACATTTTCCTGGTTTTGTCTACATAAAAAGTTAAATTTTGTTAATTTTTAGTCTACTTTTTTGTGATATATAAGGTAAATTGAGCAGATTGCCAATAAAATTTCTATTTCTACATGCTGATATTCTTCTAAGTTAATACTAAGTTCTCCCATTTCAATTTCTATACCTTCAATATTTTTTATTTCCCTTTGTATATATATAAGTGCTTTTTCTTCTTGCACACTTGAAATGGTAATGGTCGATTTTTGATTTAATCCATATGTTATGCAATTAATCTTCTTATTTTCTTGTATTGGCAAATATAACTCTATATCTGCATTCATAATGATATATTTACAATTATTACATATTTTGCTAACTATTTTTTCAGTTTCTGCATTTGTTATATTGATTTCGTTTGTAATAACTATCGTTTCAAATGAAATATTTTTCATGTTCTCTATGTTTTTCATATTGATATTTAGCAATTGCATATTTTTTAAATTCATCTTGTTTTCTAGTTTATGTTTCATAATTTCAAATTTTGAACGATTTGCAAAAATACCGATTAAATGCATTTCTAATATCTCCTAAATCAATCTATTTTCATTATTCCCAATACTTCCCATTTTATACATCAATTATTAAAATTTTGTGTTCCATTAATATCTATTGTGTAATTTTCTGTATAAATAAGTTCTGATACTTTTACAATTTCTAGTTTTTTTTCTTTAATTTGTTTAATTAACATATCTAAGCTATCTGCAGTATGTTCTGTTCCATTATGCATTAATATAATGTCTCCTGCACCAATTTTGTCTTTTATACGTTCCCACATTTCTTCTCCTGTTAGACCTGTATAATCTAATGTGTCTAGGCTCCATTGTATGGTATAATATCCATTATCTTGTGCTGATTTTATAACTGTTCCATTGTATTCTCCATAAGGTGTTCTATATAAATTTGTTCGATTCCCTGTAATACTTTCAATTTTGTCATTACTCTTTTCAATTTCTTCTATATTTTGTTCATAACTTAAATTATTGACATGTGGATGTGTGTCACTATGTGAGCCAATTTCATGCCCTGCCTCATAAATTCTTTTTACTGCCTCTGGATATTTTTCTATCCAATCTCCTACCATAAAGAATGTGATCTTAACATTATTTTGTTCTAATGTTTCTAAAATTTTGTCGATGTCATCTGCGTTCCAAGCACAATTCATTGTTAATGCAACCTTTTTTTCTTCTGTGTTTACCTTATAAATTGGTAATAATCTTTCATTTGAGGAGGCGGTGGCTATACTTTCTTTATTTCCTGTTAGTGTGCCTGCTATACAAAATAATAGAACAACAGTTATGATAGATACCAGATATGTGTATATTTTTTGCTTGTTAAATACGAGAAACATAATAAAAACCTCCATTTTAAAGCTACTTAATTATATGCTTTAAAATAAAGGTTATTCATAAAATTTTATTCGTTTTGAAAATAACTAATAATCCCTGTATAAATTCCCCATGCTAATTGATTTTGATATTCTTCATCTTGTAATTGTTTTTCCTCTTGAGGATTTGAAAGAAATCCACATTCTACAATTGATATTGGAATTTCTACATGTTTCATAATATACACTGTATTTAATTTCATTGCAATTCGATTATTTTCTTTTTGAATAGCTTCATTTAGATTTTCTTGTATTTGCTCAGCTAGCACTTTGCTTTGTTCATTACCTGTATTGTAAAAGGTTTGCCAACCATAATATTGTTGCTGACTAATTTTATTTAAGTGTATAGATACAAATATATCTGCTGATGATTCATTTCCTATTTTTACTCGATTATGAATATCTGAAATTTTCTTTTGTTTTAAGGTTTTAGCATCTAAGTCATAAATTGCATTTTCATCTGACCTTGTTAATATTACTGTACATCCTGATTGTTCTAATAATTCTTGAATTTTTAGTACAATTTTTAAATTTATTTGTGCTTCTGTTGTTCCATTATTACTTTCTGCTCCCTCATCTGATGGGTGCTTTTTACTGCATTTTAATATTTAATTAAAAATCTAAATTATTTTAGATTGTTTTTCTTTAAAAATTAAATTCTATCTCAACTTTTTTATCTTCATATACTTCAATTCTGTTTATTAGTTGCTTTAATATTTCATTTGTGAATTCTTTACCTTTTTTAAAATCCATAACAATTTTCTTTAAGTTTTCTTCTGATATTTTGTTTTTATTTTTCTCTTGTAATTGTTCAAAATATTTTTTAGTTTCTTTTAATTTGCTTTTTAGTTCATCATATTGCAATTTAAAATCTTCTATTGATATTTTTCCATCTACTCTTTTACTATATAACTTTTTCAATTCATTATCTATTTTTGTTTCTCTGTTTTTGAGTAGTTTCATTTCTTTATAGGTTATATCATTTTTTCTATATTCATCAGCAATTTTATTTGTGGCTATGTCAATATTTATTGTATTCAATTTTTGTTTTACAGCATTTAATACTATTTCATTTAATGTACTCTCCATTATTGTATGACCTTTGTCACATATACTAGGGAATTTATAGATCGTTCTGCATTTAAAATACCAACATTTTTGAGGATTATCTAATACCTTATTTCTTATTTTAATTCTTGTTCTATATTTGTATTGCATTCTTGCTTTACAATGTCCACAATATACTAATCCTTTTAATAAATACTCATATTTGTTTTTAGGTTTATAAAACTTTTCTTCCAGCATTTTTTGTACTTTGTCAAATTGTTCTTGTGAAATTATTGCTTCCTGTGTATTTTCTTTAAAAATCCATTTTTCTTTTGGTGTTTTATATTTTTTCTTTGTTCTGTAATCTGTATATATTTTATTTATTATCATCTTACCTGTATAAAATGGATCTTTTAGAATTCTACTTATACTATCACTTCGCCATTCATTAATTGTTACCTTTTGTCCTTTATATTTCTTTGGTGTATCAATTTTCATTTTAGTTAAATATTTTGCAATCTCTCCTTGTGAATGTCCTTGTAAATACATTTCATATATTAATTTCACATTATCAGCCACTTTTTCATCTATAACCACTTTGTACTTATTTTCATCATCTTTCTTATATCCATAAGGTACATTTTTTTCAACATATTTTCCTTGTTTTTTCATATCAGTTTTTACAGATTTTATCTTCTTAGAAATATCTGCAATATAACTTTGATTCATTATCCCTCTTAGCATTATAGTATCATCAATTTCATATCTTTCGCCACTATCTATAAATTCTGTTACAGAAATTAGCCTAACATCATTATCTGGGAAAAACACTTCAGTATAATAACCTGTTTTATTTTTATCTCTAGTTAATCTCGATAAATCTTT
>CALXAE010000011.1 GCA_944386205.1 uncultured Clostridia bacterium | reverse complement strand
AATGTAGAAATTGTACATTCAATGTTACAAATACAAGAATATATCGAAAATGAAGAAGAAGCATTTGTAATAGGTGGAGCAGTAATTTATAACTTGCTAATGCCATATGTGAAAAAAATGTATGTAACAGAAATTGATGAAGAATTTGACGGAGATGCTTTCTTTCCAAGAATAGATGAAACAAAATGGAGAGAGGTTAGCAGAGAAAAAGGCACAGAAGATGAAGAAAATAAATTTACATATGAATATGTAACTTATGAACGTTAGGGACGTGTCAAAATGGACAAACGGTGATTTGGGGACGGAGCAAAAATCATCATTTATTCTATAAAAAGTTTTAAAAATCTTTATAGAATAGAAATGATGATTTTTGCTCCGTCCCCAAATCACCGTTTGTCCATTTTGACACGTCCCCATTTGATTAAAAAGTCCGTTTTTTGGTTAAACTAAGTCCTGAAAGGATGATTTAGATGTTTAAACCGAAAGCGATTTATTTTGAAAAAGATATTGTGAATTATGAATTGGGAAAAGAATTAATGGAGAAATATAAAGAAGTTCCAAAAGTAGAAATCGAAAATCACAATAATATAGAAGAGATGAGAAAAAAATCGAATAAAGAATTTATGGATATGAAACGTAATTTAATTATAGGTGTTAGAAAAACACATAAATTTGTTCCTAATCATAAAACTTCAGATTTTTTAGTTCCATATACTTCTTCAGGCTGTACAGCTGCATGTATGTATTGCTACTTAGTGTGTAATTATAATAAATGTGCATATTTAAGATTATTTGTTAATAGAGAAAAGATGTTGGAAAAAATTATCAAGACAAGTGAAGCCTCAGAGAAAGAATTAACTTTTGAAATTGGCAGTAATAGTGATTTGATATTAGAAAATACGATTACCAATAATTTGGTTTGGACCATTGAAAATTTTAAAGCTACGAAAAAAGGATTTTTAACTTTGCCAACCAAGTTTTCTATGGTAGATGATATATTAGATTTAGACCATAGAGGAAAAGTCATTATTAGAATGAGTGTGAATCCTAAAGAAATTATTAATCGTGTCGAGTTTGGAACTTCAAGATTAGAAGAAAGAATAGAGGCAATTAATAAATTAAGTGAAGCAGGATATAAAGTGGGAATTTTAATTGCACCTGTTATTATGGTGGAAAATTGGAAAGAATTATATAAAGAATTAATTATTGAATTAGATAATAAACTTTCTAAAAAAGCAAAGCAACAAGTATTTTTTGAAATTATTTTTATGACATATAGTTTTGTGCATACAAAGATTAATGAAGAAGCTTTTCCAAATGCCATTCAAATTTGTGATAAAGATAAAATGCAGGGAAGAGGAAAAGGAAAGT
The DNA here is from genome assembly GCA_944386205.1 of uncultured Clostridia bacterium. Taxonomy (GTDB): domain Bacteria; phylum Bacillota; class Clostridia; order TANB77; family CAG-508; genus CAG-269. The sequence continues at coordinate 26,246 of CALXAE010000011.1, read as the reverse complement.
ATATGTATAAAACAGAGTTAAGAGAAGAGGGAAAAAAGTTCTTACTAGAAGAAATGCAAAAGTATTTTAAAGATAATACAATTGAATATATGGTGTGAACTATCATAAAATGGCACATAGAGCGAAGATAGATTTGTTTTATCTTAAAGTTCACTCAAAATTTACAAACAAAATGGAAAAAATTTCTTCTACTTTTTATTTCAATATGATATAATGTCATTAGAAAATGTACAGAAATTTTTCTATACAATATATTTGTTAATCAATAGAAAATTTAATAGCAAAATCTCTTAGAGAAGGGAGAAAAAATATGGCATATATAGAATTTAAAAATGTTTGTAAAGAATATAAAATGGGAGAAATCATTATAAAAGCATTAGACAACACAAATTTTTCAATAGAAAAGGGAGAACTAGTTGTTGTTGTAGGACCATCAGGAGCAGGAAAAACAACTGCCTTAAACATTTTAGGTGGTATGGACAGTGTAACTTCAGGAGATGTGATCGTTGATGGGAAAAATGTAGCAGAGCTAAAAAATAAGCAATTAATCAAATATAGAAGAGAAGATATTGGATTTGTATTTCAATTCTATAATTTAGTACAAAATTTAACTGCGATTGAAAATGTCGAATTGGCAACACAAATTTGTAAAGATTTTTTAGACCCAGACCAGGTTATGGAAAAAGTAGGGTTAGCAGATAGAAAAAAGAATTTTCCATCTCAATTATCAGGAGGAGAACAGCAAAGAGTAGCAATTGCAAGAGCCATTGCAAAAAATCCAAAATTATTATTATGTGATGAACCAACAGGTGCTTTGGATTATAAAACAGGTAAGCAAATTTTAAAATTATTACAAGATACAGCCAGAAAAGAAAACATGACAGTTATTATCATAACCCATAATGCTGCAATTGCACCAATGGCAGATAAAATTATCAGATTTAAAAATGGAACTGCAGAAAGTATTGAAATCAATAAAAATCCAATTCCAGTAGAAAACATAGAATGGTAGCATGTCCATTTGGGAAGGATGATGATTTGGGGACGGAGAAAAAATCATCATTCTATAATTCTTAAAATTATATTATAAATTTATTTTCAACAATGATGATTTTTTCTCCGTCCCCAAATCATCATCCTTCCTAATTGGACAAAACAGAAACAAATGAACTTTGGAGGTGATGCGGGTGAAAATAAAAAAAGCATTACTAAAAGATACTTTTAAAGAAATCAAGAAATCATATAAACGATTTATCTCCATTTTGCTAATGGCTTTATTAGGTGTAGGCTTTTTTGCAGGATTAAGGGCTTCTTCGCCAGATATGGTAGATTCTATTGATACATATTATAAAAATCAAAATGTCTATGATATAGAAGTCATGTCAACCTTAGGACTAACAGATAGTGACATAGAAGCTTTATCTAACATAGAAAATGTTGAAAATGTATATGGTACATATAGTAGAGATGGGCTAATTAAAACAAATGATAAAGAAATCGTTTCCAAAATCTTATGTGTAGATGATGTAAATAAGCCAATTTTGATAGAAGGAAGCATGCCGGAAAATATTGATGAATGCGTTGTAGAAGAAAGCTTTTTAGAAGGAACAGATAAAAACATTGGCGACTATATTGATATTGAACCTGAAGCAACTGAGAGTACAGGCACAACAGATGAAGAGGAGACGGAATATCTAAAAAATAAGACACTGAAGATTGTAGGTGTTGTTGAAAGTCCTTTGTATATATCAAGAGAAAGAGGAAGTACAAAATTAGGGACAGGTGTCATCAATTACTATATCTATGTTAATAGAGAAAATATTAATTCAGAAGTGTATACAGAAATTTACATCACTTTAGAAAATAGGGATAAATATCAGACAGGAAGTAACAAGTATGAAGATTATGTAGAAGAAACAAAGAATAAAATAGAAGAAATCAAAGAAGAAAGAGAAAATGCAAGATATCAAGAATTAATTGATGAAGCAAATGCAGAAATTGCAAAAGCAGAAGAAGAGTTTAATACAGAAAAACAAAACGGAGAAACACAGCTACAAGATGCAGAAAATCAAATTAATGAAGGAAAAGCACAAATCGAATCTGGAGAAACAGAAATTAATCGTAATGAACGTACAGCAAATCAACAATTTGCAAATGCAGAAGCACAAATTGAAAATGCAAAAACAGAAGTTGCCAAAAATGCTTTAAGGTTAAATAATCAAAAAATCGAAGCAGAAAAAGGCTTTGAAGAAGCAGAAACACAAAAAGCAGGTTTGCAAAGTACATTAGATAATATCAATAATGCAATTAAAATTACAGAAAATTCAATAGCAGAAAAACAAGCACAATTAGAGACAGCTGAAACTGAGGAAGAAATAGCAAAAATTAATCAAGAAATAGCTGAATTGCAAGCTACAAAACAAGTATATGAAACAAATAAACAAGCCACTGAAGCCGGAATTACAGAAATTGATAATCAAATTGCTAGTGGAAGACAGGAATTACAAAATGCAGAAGCACAAATTAACAGTGCTAGAAATCAAATTACAAGCCAAGAAGCTACATTAGAGCAAACAAAAAATAGAACATATGCACAAATTGCAAGTGCTAGAGCAGAATTAGAAAGTTCAAGAAGTGAAATTGAAAGTGCAGAGGCAGAACTGGAAACTAGTAGAGCGGAATTTAATAGTAAAATAGAAGAAGCTGAAGGCAAATTAATCGATGCAAGAGAAAAGGTTTCAGAAATTGAAAAAGCAGAGTGGTATATTTTGGATAGACAACAAAATGCAGGATATAGTAGTTATATTCAAGATACAGAAAGTATAGAAAATTTAAGTATAGTATTCCCAATTGTATTTTTTGCCATTGCAGCTTTAGTTTCTTTAACTTCTATGACAAGAATGGTAGAAGAAGAAAGACAAGAAATTGGAACATTGAAGGCGTTAGGATATAATAAATTCCATATCATGCTAAAATATTTGATTTATTCTAGCTTGGCATGTATCATTGGTGGTATCATTGGTATGAATATTGGTTTCCAATTATTACCTAGAATTATATGGGATATGTATTCTATGATGTATACATTACCAGAATTTATTGTATCATTTAATCATCAATATTCTTCAATCGGTTTGGGATTAATCTATGTTTGTATTGTAGGAGCAACGTTATATACCATTTTGAAAGAAGTGAAAGAAACACCTGCAACATTATTAAGACCAAAAGCACCAAAATATGGAAAAAGAGTATTGCTAGAGTTACATTTATTTGGAAACGTTTAAAATTTTCACATAAAGTTACGGTTAGAAATATCTTTAGATACAAAAAGAGATTTTTAATGACCATTATTGGTATAATGGGATGTACTTCTTTAATATTAGCAGGATTTGGAATAAAAGATTCAATATCTGCTATCTTACCAAATCAGTATGAAGATATATTTAATTATGATATGTTAGTTAGCTTAAAAACATCTTTAACAGCAGAACAAAGAAATAACTACATAGAAGAAGTAAAGCAAAAAGAAGACATACAAGAAGTTGTAGAAACCTATATGGAATCCGGAACAGCGGAAAAAGATAATAATAGTGAAACTGTTCAAATTGTTATTCCAAATGATAACCAAGAAATTGACAAAATGATAAAATTAAGAGACGTTAAAACAGAAGAACCATTTACATTATCAGAAGACGGAATTATTATAACAGATAAATTGGCAGAATTAGTTGATGCAAAAGTAGGAGATACTATAACAGTTACCACTTCAGATGATGTAGAAAAAGAAATGAAAGTTGTAGGTATAACAGAAAACTATGTTAGCCATTATGTGTATATGTCAAAAGAATTATATCAACAAGTTTTTGGAGAAGAATATAGTACAAATGTATTACTGATTCAAGACAATAATTTGAGCGAAGAACAGCAAGAAACGGTTATGCAAGAAATGGTAGCTAAAAATGAAGTGTCAACAGTTACTTTAACAACTAATACAATGAAAACCTTAGATGATACCATGAACTCTTTAAATTATGTAGTAGTTGTACTTATTGTATCAGCTGGATTACTAGCATTTGTTGTACTATATAATTTGTCAAATATTAATATTAGTGAAAGAATTAGAGAACTTGCAACCATAAAAGTTTTAGGCTTTTACGATAGAGAAGTTTATGACTATGTAACAAGAGAAACCATTATTTTAACAATAATAGGTATTATACTAGGATTAGTAACAGGATATTTCTTGAATTTCTATATTTTAGGAACTTGCGAAATTAATATCTTACGATTTGAAAAAGTAATTCATCCAATTAGCTATGTATATGCAGTTGCGATAACACTTGTATTTTCAATTATTGTTAATATTGTTACCTATTTTGCCTTAAAGAAAATTGACATGATAGGAAGTTTAAAAAGTGTAGAATGAGAAAAGATGACTTGGGGACGGAGAAAAAATCATCATTTTATTAAGATTATTTTAGATAATAATTTTTTAATAAAATGATGATTTTTTCTCCGTCCCCAAGTCATCTTTTCTCACCCATTTTTCAAACTTTTTATGAATTTTTAATGAAAACCTATACAAAAAGAAAAAGAAAATGATATAATAGCAACAAAGTTAAATTGTACAGACAAAGGAGGAAAGGTTGAAAAATGGGAAACATCGTTTTATTAGATGATTTAACAATTAATAAAATTGCAGCTGGTGAAGTTATTGAAAGACCAGCTTCTGTTATAAAAGAAATGGTAGAGAATTCAATTGATGCAGGAGCAACAAATATTACTGTAGAGATTAAAAATGGAGGAATTTCTTTCATAAAAGTAAGTGATAATGGAAAAGGAATTGCTCAAGATGATTTAGAAATTGCTTTTGAAAGACATGCAACAAGTAAAATTAGAAGTGCAGATGACTTAGACACAGTTACTTCTATGGGGTTTAGAGGTGAGGCACTAGCCAGTATTGCGGCAATCGCAAATGTTGAAATGGTTTCTAAAACACAGGAACAAGATATTGGATATAGAGTAGTTGTAGAAGCAGGAAATGTTTTAGAGAAAGAAGAGGCAGGCTGTAAAACAGGGACAACCATTACTGTTAGAAATTTATTTTTTAATACACCTGTAAGATATAAATTTTTGAAAAAGGATTACACAGAATCAGGATATATTGAAGATGTGATTACAAGAATTGCATTAGTAAATCCCGATATTGCCATCAAATTGATTAATACAGGAAAAACTGTTATACAAACAAATGGTAGTGGGGATATCAAAAGTGTTATATATAGCATTTATGGAAAAGATGTTGCAAATGGTACGATGGAGGTTTCATACAATTATGAAGATATACATATTCAAGGTGTGGTAGGAAAACCAGAGATTGCACGTTCTAACCGTTCCAACCAATTATTTTTTGTAAATAAACGATACATAAAAGATAAAACTTTAACAGCTGCAACAGAACAAGCATATAAAGGATTAATTCCTATTGGAAAATTTGGATTTGTTATTTTAAATATTGAAATGAACCCAGCAAAAGTAGATGTTAATGTACATCCAGCGAAATTAGAAGTTAGATTTGAAGAAGAAAATAAAATATTTCAAGCAATTTATCATGCAATTAAAGATACTTTATTAAAAACAGAATTAGTAGCAAATTCAGAAAAAGCATTACATGAAGAAAAGATGGAGACAGCGAGAGAATTAAGTTTTGAAGAAAGACTAAAAAAATTAAAAGAAGAAAAGCAACAAAAACAAGATGTTGGGGGATTATTTGCTTTTAGAAAACAAAATGAAAAGCAAATCGAAAACTATACAAATGAAGAAAGTAAAATTAAAACCAATGTAGCAGAAGATACTAAATACCAAGGAAGTACTAATATTATAGAAGATGTATTTCGTGCGAAAAACAACTTAGAAAACAAAGTAGATACAGTAGAAAACACTAAAATCAATGTTGGAGAACCAATCGATACCTCTGATATATTAGCTAAATTAAAACAGATGAAAGAAGACTTGGAAAAGGAAATTAAAGAAAAAGATGCAAAATCTCCTACATCTACTGTGGAAACATTAAAAGAAGAAACAGAAAAATATAGTGTGGTAAGTAATTCAGATAATAAGCAAGCAGAAACACATAATTTGGAAAATCAAGAAGAAAAACAAAATGATAAAGCACAAGGAGATGAATTGTTAACAACAGAAGGAATTTCTCAAGAAGAAATAAAAAATAAACCAAATAGTGACAATCAAACAAATGAACAACAAGAATCCACAACAAGTGATCAAACAGTGGATAACACGAATGAAATTATTGAAACTATAGAAAACCCAGAAATTAAACAAGAATTCAAAGAAATCAAAGAAAAAATGGAACAATTAAACAACAACCCAAAAGTAGTTTCAGATGATTTTAATGAAATGTATGCAAAATTATTTGGTAGATTACCAATACAAGATGAAGAAGTTAAGCCAGAAGAGAAAAAAGAAGAAAAAGATATTGATATCTTAAAAGATAATATATCTGTTTTTGAAGACATAGAGGAATATCAAAAACCAACATATAAATTTATTGGAATTGTATTTAAAACATATATCATTATAGAAATTGGACAAGAAATGTACATTTTAGACCAACATGCGGCACATGAAAGAATTATGTATGAAAAAGTAAAAGAAAATTATTATAGTGATTCTAGCAAAGATTCTCAACTATTATTGTTACCAGATGTTATAACTTTAACACATAAAGAAATGGATATTGCAAAAGACAATATGGATATGTTTAGAAAAGCTGGATTTACTTTAGAAGAATTTGGAGAAAACACCATTAAATTAACTGGTGTTCCAACCGTTTGTATTGATCTAGACACAAAAGAATTGTTCTTAGAAACATTAGACGAGATCAATACAGTAGCAAGAACAGCAAAACAAGAAAAAGAAGAAAAATTTATTGCGACAGTAGCATGTAAAGCTGCAGTAAAGGCTAATATGGCATTAGATGAAAAAGAGGTAGAAAGTTTGATGGATAAATTGTTATCTTTACCAAATCCATTTACTTGTCCTCATGGTAGGCCAACAGCTATCAAAATGACAAAATATGATATAGAAAGAAAATTTGCTAGAAAGTGAGAAATTTTCTATACATAGATGTGAAGAAATAAAATAGAAAATAAGGAGAAACAGGATGACTTTAATCATAATTGGTGTGATTTTAATATTTGTAATAAGCATTGTATGGACATGGCATAATTTAGGAAATATAGAAAAGCCAAGAAAAGTGGCGTTTATCATAATAGGATTACTAATAACTTATTTAGTAACGATGTTGTTATATAATCTTTCAAATCCAGATATTACATATCCAAGTGAAGAAATACAAAAAACAGTAGCTAATACACTAATATTTGTTTTTACAGGATTAAATGCATTAATATTTTTACCATTGATAGCAAATGTATTAGATAAAATATTAGAAGAAGAAATTGAAAAAACACAAGCAAAGAGAAGAATTATTATCATACTCGTTATATTTGTAGTATGTATATTTGTAGAAAAAGGATATTTGGAAAGTACACAAGAAGGTATTATGAATATATATAATGAGGTGCAAAATGCAGAAACATAAAGTGATTGTAATATGTGGTCCAACCGCATCAGGAAAAACGGCTTTATCAATTGAACTAGCGAAAAAAATAAATGGAGAAATTGTGTCTTGTGATTCTATGCAAATCTATGAAGATATGGATATTGGAACAGCAAAGCCAACACTTGAAGAAATGCAAGGAATCAAACATTATTTGATAGGATATGTATCTCCAGAACAAAGATATAGTGTGGCAGATTACAAAAAAGATGCCAAAAAAGCCATAAAAGAAATTATTAAAAAAGGAAAAATGCCAATTGTTGTAGGTGGTACAGGGCTATATTTAGACAGCCTAATTTATGAAATTGAATATCAAGATATTGAATTTGATGAAGATTATAGAAATCAATTGGAAAAAGAAGTAGAAGAAAAAGGATTAGAAGTACTATATGAGAGGGCAAAAGAAATTGATGCAGAAGCAGTAAAAAAAATAAGTTCAACAGATAAAAAAAGAATATTACGTATATTAGAAATATATCATGTAACAGGAAAAACAAAAACAGAACAGGAAATAGAATCTAGGAAAAAAGAAGTGGAATATGATTACAAAGTTTTCGCACTAGATTGGGAAAGACAAAAATTGTATGAGAGAATTAACAAAAGGGTAGATGTAATGCTAGAACAAGGATTAATTGGAGAAGTAAAACAAATCTTAAAAAAATATGATACATTTCCAACAGCTATGCAAGGATTGGGATACAAAGAAGTGGTAGAGTATCTTAAAGGAAATTTAACAAAAGAGGAAATGATTGAAAAAATTAAAATGGAAACTAGAAGATATGCAAAAAGGCAATTAACTTGGTTTAGAAAAAATAAACAAACAATTTGGCTAAATGCGGAAGATGGCACAGAAAAAAATGTTGATAGGATTTGCCAGTTTTTAAACTAATAGTAGCATTTGACAAGTGAAACATAAATTATTTAAAATAATACAATAGAAAAAAATTAACCTTTGCGAAAGGAAGGTGAAAAAATGGAAGAACAAAAAAATGAAGAATTAGAAAAAAAACAGAATGAAGTGAAGAAAACAAAAAGAAAGCTACAATTAAATAAAAAAATTATTCTTTATTTTGTTATTTTTTTGGTTGTTCTATACCTAGTTTATACAATCTATTTACTAGTAAAACAACCAACAGACATTTTTACATTGGAAGAAGGAGCCTTGTATTCAGAAGAAACAAATGTTGGATATATTATAAGAGATGAAGTAGTTATTCAAGGTGAAAATTATAAAAATGGAATGGAAAAAATTAAAGCAGAAGGAGAAAAAGTAGCTGTAAATGAAGCAGTATTTCGTTATTATACAAAAAATGAAGATACTTTGAAAGAGAGGATAGCAGAATTAGACACGAAAATTCAAGAAGCTATGGCAAATGAAAAAGACTTATATACTGCTGACATGAAATCTTTAGAAACACAAATAGATCAAAAATTAATAGAATTAAGTAGTATAACAGACACAACAACATTAGAAGAATATAAAAAAGAAATAAATGAAATGATTACCAAAAAAGCTAATATTGCAGGAGAATTAAGTCCACAAGGATCTTATTTAAAACAACTAATCGAAGAAAGAAAAAATTATGAAACTGAACTAAATTCTGGAGCAGAATATATAAATTCTAGTAAAAGTGGTGTTGTTTCTTATAAAGTAGATGGATTGGAAGATGTGCTAAAACCGACAGAAGAATGTTTTTCAACATTAAGCAAAGAATACTTAGAAAATCTAGATTTGAATACAGGAAAAATTATACCAACAAGTGATGAAAGCGGAAAAATAATAGATAATACATATTGCTATATAGCAACTATCAGTAATACAGAAGAAGCAAAAAATGCGGAAGTGGGAGATGATATCAGAGTAAGATTACCAAGTGGTTCAGAAGTTTCGGCAGAAATCACCTATATTTTGCAAGAAGAAAACGATGGTAGAGTGTTAATTTTAAGAATAAAGAAAGGTGTTGAAGAATTAATTAGCTACAGAAAAATCTCTTTTGACTTGATTTGGTGGAGCGAAACAGGATTAAAAGTTCCTAATCAAGCGATTGTTAGAGAAAATGATTTAGCATATGTAGTTAGAAATCGAGCAGGTTACTTAAATAAAATTTTAGTAAAAGTAAAAAGAGAAGGTGAAAATTATTCCATTGTAGAAGCTTATGATACAGAGGAATTAAAAGAATTAGGGTTCTCAAATGAGGAAATTATTTCTTATAAAAAAATTAGTCTTTATGATGAGGTTATATTAAATCCGGACTTGTCAGAAGTTGAAGAATAATGTTACAAAAATATTACAAAAATATTAAAATAATATGACATTTTAAAAAACTATTGACAAGAACTAAAAAAAAGTAGATACTTAGTACAAATACAAATGAGGTAATTTAGGAGGTTTTTTTATGTCAGGAGCATTAATGGATAAAGTGTGGGGACTATTTGGAATGGACTCAGCTGAACCAGAAGAGTATGAAGATGAAGATATCTATGATTATGATGATGAACAAGAGGAAGAAGAAGATAAAAAAATATTTGGTAGAAAAAATAGTAATAATAAAGTTGTTAATATGCAACAAGGACAACCAAACGCAATTAAAATGGTTATATCACAACCAACTACTTTTGAACAATCAGATGAAATTTGTAGTTTCTTAAAAGAAAGAAAATCTGTTATTGTTAATTTAGAGTATGTTAATAAAGATGTCGCAAGAAGAATTGTTGACTTCATTAGTGGTGGTGTATACGCACTAGATGGATATATTCAAAAAGTATCAAATTCTATTTTCTTAGTAGCACCATCAAATTATGAAATTACAAATGAAATGGCTAGAGAAGAAATTAAAAGTAAATTGTCTGTTTCATGGTTAAAAAACAATGGCATTAATTAGTGCAGAATATAACAAGGGGGCTTTGTGCCTTTTATAAGGAGGAAATATGATTACACCATTAGATATAGAGAATAAAAAATTTTCTAAACAAATGATGAATGGATACAATGTTGAGGAAGTAGATGATTTTTTAGATGACCTAACAGCAGATTATGGTAAAAATTATAAAGAAGTGACAGAATTAAAGGCAAAAGTCGAAGAATTAAATAAAAGTTTAGAGCATTATAAAACAATTGAAAAAACATTACAAGATACCTTGATTATGGCACAATCAACAGCAGAAGATATAAAAAATGTAGCAAAGCAACAGGCAGATCAAATTATTAATGATGCAAAGAGTTCAGCAAAACAGCAAGCAGATGAATTGGAAAATCAGATCGTATTAAAAACCAAAGAATTAGATGATATAAAAAAACAATTTGATATATATAAAGCAAAAATGGAATCACTATTAATTTCACAATTAGAACTATTAAAAGATGTAAATAAAGAAGATTAACCATTGATTTTACAAAAGACTATCTGAAAATAGATAGTCTTTTTGTATTATAGGAATTGCATCTTTCAAAAGTTATAAAAAATACAGGGCAAAAACCTGAAAGAGATTGAAATAAAAAGAAATAAGCAGGAAAAAGAAGATTTAAAAAGAAAAATATTACAAAAGAGGGAATATGTTACAGAACTGTTAAATGTATATTACATTTCTATGAATTGTATTGACTTTAAGCAAAAAAGGTTTAAAATGATAGTAGTATAGAAAGGTTAAAATATGAGGATTATAGCTGGAAAAGCAAGAGGTACAAAATTATATACTTTAGAAGGTGAAAATACGAGACCTACTTTGGATAGAGTAAAAGAATCTTTATTTAATATTATTCAAAACAAAGTTCAAGATGCTATTTTTTTAGATTTATTTTCAGGAAGTGGAGCGATTGGTTTAGAAGCTATAAGTCGAGGAGCAAAAAAAGCTATACTTTGTGATAAATCAAAAGAAGCATGTGAAATTATTAATAAAAATATACAAAAGACACATTTTGAACAATATGTAGAAGTATATAATTCAGACTTTAAAACCGTCATATTAAATAAAATAAATGAAAAAATAGATATTATATATTTAGACCCACCTTATCAAACAAATTATGCAGTAGAAGCAGTAGGGATGATTTTAGAAAAAGAATGTATACAGAAAAATGGAATAATAATTATAGAAACTGATAATAAAGATATGGTAATAAAAGAATTAGAGAACATGGACTGTGAAATACAGGATATTAGAAAATATGGGCGAGCATATCTTATATTCTTAAAAAGGATATAATAGTAGAAAGGGGCAAAACCATGGAGATTTTTACATTATTGGAAACATTGGAAGATTTATTAGAAAAAAGTAGAAATTTACCTTTTTCTTCTAAAAGTGTTATAGATAAAGAAGAATTGCTAGATTTAATAAAAGAAATCCGATTAAAACTACCGGATGAATTAAAGCAGGCTAAATGGGTGAAGGAAGAAAGACAAAGAATATTAGTGGAAGCACAAAAAGAAGCAGACGGAATTGTGAAAGAAGCTGAAAATAGAATTATTGCTATGATAGATGAACATGAAATTACAAGAAAAGCATATGATCAAAAAACAGAAATCATAGAAACTGCAAATGAAATGTCAAGGGAAATTTCAAAAGGAACAAAAGAATATGCAGACAGTTTATTAGGAAACACAGAAGATATAATGAAAGAAACATTAGAAAAACTAGAAACTAATATGACAGAAGCATTAAATTTAATGGAAATTTCATTACAAGATACAATAAAAACAATACAAAACAGTAGAAAAGAATTAAAATAGTAATCAGAAGTCAGATTCAGAAGTCAAATAGAAACTAAGACTTTTGATTTCTGACTTTCATTACGTTAAAGAAAAAACAAGTTTTCTTTAACATAATGAAAGCAATATTGCACAGAAAAATTGCTTTGCAAGAAGGGATGGTTCAAATGGCAAAAAAAAGAAGATATAAAAAAAGCAAAAAAACAGCCTCTAAATTAGATTTAGCAGTTGTTATTATTATCATGCTAAGTATATTATTGGCTGTCTTAATATATACAAAATCTGGAGTAGTAGGAGTAAAATTAAATGAAATATTAGGAGGAATGTTTGGAATTATGCAATATGTTCTTCCAATTGGTGGACTGGCTATAGGAATAAAATTAGCTACTGATGGAAGAGATACATTAACTGCAAAATTAATACAATATGCAATTTTTATTGTTAGTTTATCAGTGCTATTTAGTGTGTTTCAAATTTCTAGTGGGGAATTACAATCAGAAAAAGAACTATCAGAAGTAGTAAAAGATGCATATTATTTAGGAGAACAAAGTAAAGGTGGAGGTGCTATAGGAGCTGTTGCAGCAGTACCACTTGCGAAATTATTGGGAGATATTGGTGCTGTTATTCTTTGTATAGGTGTGGCAGTTGTATTTTTAGTATTTACTTTTGGAATTAATATGTCTGATTTGATCAATATGTTTGTGGAAAAAATTGAAGATAAGAGAGAAGAAAGATTAGAAGAAAAAGAAGAAAGAAACAAACAAGAAATAAAAGAAACAGCACAAGAAAGACGAAAAAGAGAACGTGAAGAAAGAATGGCTGAAAGGGCAAGAATAAAAGCAGAAAAAATTGCTAATGCTAAAGCAGAAAAAGATAAAGAATTAATGGACAATCAAATAAAAATAAATTTTGGTGGAAGAATATTAGAAGAGCCAGAAAATCCAAAGGGATTGAAAAAATATGATCATTCAAATGATGATTTAGAACCTTTAACAAAAGATAGTAAAAAAGAAATGCAACCAGATGTTATAGAAAACAATTTATTTAAGCAAGAAGAAGAAAAGAAAGAAGATAAGAAAAAAGAAGTGCTTCAATTAGAACATGCCATGGTAGTAGAAGATGAACATTATGAATATCCACCAATAGAATTATTAAGTAAATCAAAGGCAAAAGCTTTAAAAGGTGGAGCAAAAGCTTTAACAGACACAGCTACAAAATTACAAAAAACATTATATAGTTTTGGTGTATCTGCAAAAGTAGAAAATGTTTCAGTAGGACCTGCCATCACTAGATATGAATTAAAACCAGCAGAAGGTGTAAGAGTTAGTAAAATTGCTAACTTAGCAGATGACATTGCCTTAAATTTAGCCGCAGAAACGATAAGAATTGAAGCTCCAATTCCAGGAAAACAAGCAGTAGGTATAGAAGTACCAAACAAAGAAAAAGAAACTGTACATTTAAGAGAAATTTTAGAGAGCAAGGAATTTCAAGAAAATAAATCAAAACTAACTATTGCATTGGGGAAAGACGTAGCAGGAAATCCACAATTAGCAGATATCGCAAAAATGCCACACGTGTTAATTGCAGGTTCAACAGGTTCAGGTAAAAGTGTGTGTATAAATACAATCATAACCAGTATTATATATAATGCAAAACCAAGTGAAGTAAAAATGGTAATGGTAGATCCTAAAGTTGTTGAGTTATCTGTATATAATGGTATACCACATTTGCTAATCCCAGTTGTAACAGATCCTAAGAAAGCAGCAGGTGCTTTAGCATGGGCTGTTCAAGAAATGGATGATAGATATAACAAATTTGCTAGCAAAGGTGTTAGAGATTTAAAAGGATATAATAAAGCAATCGAAAAAGAAGGAGGAATAGGAAAACTTCCTCAAATTGTTATCATTGTAGATGAGTTAGCAGATTTAATGATGGTGGCAGCAAAAGATGTAGAAGAAGCAATTTGTAGATTAGCACAAAAGGCTAGAGCAGCAGGAATGCACTTGGTTATTGCTACACAAAGACCATCAGTTGATGTTATCACAGGATTAATTAAAGCTAATATTCCATCAAGAATTGCATTTGCGGTATCATCACAAGTAGATTCTAGAACAATTTTAGATTCAGTTGGAGCAGAAAAATTATTAGGAAAAGGTGATATGTTATTCTTCCCATCAGGTGCACCAAAACCTTCAAGAGTGCAAGGTACATTTGTATCAGATGAAGAAGTAGAAAAAATTGTAGACTTTGTAAAATCAAATGGAACAGCAACATATAGTGAGGACATCTTAGAAAGTATTGAAAATAATAATAAAACAGATAAAGAATTGGCACAAGAACAAGCAGAAGATGATGATACAGATCCATTTTTAATGGATGCCATCCAAACCGTTGTAGAAACAGGACAAGCATCAACATCATTTATCCAAAGAAGGTTTAAAGTAGGATATGCAAGAGCAGGAAGAATTATTGACCAAATGGAAGAAAGAGGGGTTATTTCTGGATATCAAGGAAGTAAACCAAGAGAAGTGTTAATGACTTTAGATAAATTAAATGAATTAAAAATGGGAACAAGTGAAGCAAAAGAAGCATAGAGGAAAGAGAAAGGATAAAATAAATGGTGAGAATTGAAGAAGAAGGTATTCAGAAAATTACACAAAAACAATATAATAAACAAAGAGAACGATTATTAGAAATTGCTAAAAATAGTGACTTTATTATAGATGCTAGTGATGAAACTTTAAATAGAGAAATAGGTGAATGTTGTAATTTAGTTTTTTCAGAAGAAAATCTAGAAGAAGAATTAATGATTGTACATGCTACGGATTATTTTCCAAAAGGAGGAGAAATAAGAACTAGCAGAAATTCTAATGTTATACAAGGCAATGAAGAATATGGGAAGAATTTCTCGCATAGAAATACACTTCACTTTTCCCTTAATCATAGAGTAACTGCAAATGATGGTGGAGATTGGAGTGATATGAAATATATCATTATGATGCCATTTAAAGATTTGGATAAAACAAATCTGGCATCATTAAATGAAGTGGATTCTTATGTAGAAGGAAATTTACCTCTATCTCATAATACATTGATATTAGTTAATGAAGAAAATTACGAAGAATTATCTGAAGAACAAAGAAAAGAATATAATTTCATAAAATTTAAAGGAGATGCAAAAGTCGCAGTACAAGAAGCTTTAATATTATTAGGTAAAAAGCCACAAAGATCAAGTATGCATAGTTTTAATAATGAAACAAATCAACGAATAATGTTAAACTATAGAATGGAATTATCTAAAAAGCTAAACAGAAATCTTAGTAAATCTCATTTTGGATCAGTGTATCATTTATTAGAAAATAAGACAATGATAAGAGATCGCATTTTATATATGCTAAGAGATGGAAGAGTCCCAGATACAAGATATCAAGAGCAAGATATTACATTTGATGAAGTGGAAAAGATTATAGGAGAAATTGAAGATAGTCAATATGGGCATTTAGATTTTTTAAATAAATATATTCTTTCTGGAATTGAAAAAACAGAAAATGGAGAATATCGTTTATTATCAGATGACGAAAATCTCGAAAGAGCTAAAAGAATGTGGGGAAAAGGTAGTGACAGTATTGATGAAATATACTATGATGAATATAATCAATCTTATCAACAAGAATTAGAAAAAAAGAAAGAAGCAGATAAATTTCGAGAAGAAGAAAGGAAAAAACAAGAATTAATAGAAAAAAGAAGAAGAATTCTAGATAAAAAATATGGAGAAACATTAAGTATAGAAGAAGAGCAAGAATTAGAAACAATGAAAAGAGAATATTTAATGGACTTAGAAAGAATATCAGAAGATGGGGAAATGGCTTATAGATTAAATAGTGATGGAGAGTTATATCTTGGAGTATCAGATGAAAAAACATATTATAGAATATTAGACCTTATGAAGCAAAATGAGCGGAATGTTTGAAGAAATTGGAGATATGACTGGAGATTTTAAAACCAATTTTGTTCCTCAAAAAGAAGGAGAAGAAATAACAATAAGACAAATGCTAGAAAGAGCCAAACAATATGCTAAATTATGTAGTAGAATATATGATGGAGAAAATATAAAAATTAATCAGTATGGAGAATTAATAGAACAACCAGTTTTTGAAGCAGGAGATTATGAAGAAGTATATCAAGAATGTGATAAATCTGAAATAGGAAAGGCAATACAAGGATTGAGAAACTTACAAATAAAAGAAAATGAAAATTTAAAAAATGGAGAGGAATATGATGGAGAATCCATATAGTATAGCATTAGCTGAAGTAGATACAATATTATCTTATACAGATAAATCAATATTAGAAAAAATACCAAATAGTTTCAAACAGTTTGTCAAAGCAAACAAGCAAAAAGGATATGAATTATCAATAGAAAGTAATGTTCCTCTAAAACAGCAAAAAATATCTAAAGAAACTAAACTAATTTTAGCATTGTTATATAGAGATTATATTTGTGATAAAGACGAGAGAAAAAAATTAATTGAAATTGAAAATAAACAAAAAGAAATTATTGAAAAACAAAAACACGATAAATTTGATATAGTTTTTAAAAACAAAAATCAAAAGGTAAATAAAATTGAGGAAAATACGAATTTTGAAGAAGAAAAACAATTAGTGGAAGTTACAACAAAAGACAAATGGTATAAAACAATTATGAATAAGCTAAAAGAGTTATTACACTTAAAAAAATAGAAAGAATATTTACTGTTATTTATATTAATTTTTATGCGAGAAAGGAGAAGTGGATGCAAAAGAAAAAAGAAAAGCTTATAAAAAAGCTTGTAAAAAAGGATTATAACAATGAACTTGAAATGATACTAGAGAAAAAAGCTTTTGATGAAAATGCAAAAAATATTCTCCTTAATATTTTGTATAAGATAGAAGGATCTTATAAAGATTATCAAAAAGTAAAGCAACATGTAAAAACAAAAGAAGCATATATTCAAGACTTTATAAAAATGATAGAAGAAAATTGTGATAATATAACTATTTGTCAGATGCATTCTAAAGGAGAGGATATCTTAAAAGGTAAAACTTTTTTAGTCGATAAAGAAAATAGAAGAATTGCATGTTATCCGATAGAAAGAAAATTACTGTATTGTATAGCAAAGATTAGTAAGCCTGACATAATTATAAAAAATGATTATCCAGTTATAGATAAAACAATGTCAAATCTTATTAATATTGGAAATAATATAGATATGGTAGAACCTTTAAGAGATTTCAATGGATA
This sequence comes from uncultured Clostridia bacterium, assembly GCA_944386205.1. Classification (GTDB taxonomy): domain Bacteria; phylum Bacillota; class Clostridia; order TANB77; family CAG-508; genus CAG-269. The sequence continues at coordinate 8,617 of CALXAE010000011.1, read as the reverse complement.
TTCATGGACAACTATTAGAAATGAGATAGAAAGCATAGAATATAATTTGATTTATCAAAATCTAAGAATATTGCTAGGATATGATTTCTTAGAAAAATGGATAAATAATCAAGAATTTATAATAGATTATATGGAACTTTTAAAAAGCAAACTAGAAGAAAAATATGGATCAAAAAATCAAAAAGAAATCTTAAAACAGATAGAAAAATTATCTGTATTATTAGAATTGAAATATAATACAAAAGAAAAAGAAAGATTAGAAAAAGAAAAAGAAGAAATAGAAGAAAAATTAACAAAGATTAATGACAAAGAAAAGTTTATAGAAATGCTTACAAAACAAAAAAGGAGTTTAAATAAAGATATAAAAAGAATAGATGAAGTTATTAATGATAAAGATTTGCTACAAAAAGAATATATAAAAAGGAATGAAAAATTGCCATTAAAGAAAAAAATTTTTAGTGCAAGAATTTTAACAAAGTTAATGGCACAAGAAAGAGAAGAAAAATTAGAAGAAATAGAAAAATTAAACCAGTTATTAAATCCAAAAAAATTTGTTGCATATAAAAAAGAAATGGAGAAAAAATATGAATATTTGAAATTAACAACTATAAAAGATATTGAAAAAGAGATAGAAAACACAAATATAAAATTTCAAAAAATATTTATAAAATCTTATAGAACAAAATTAGAAAAAATACAGACAAAATCTGAGCTTATGGAAAGCATTTATGAATTTAGATATTATAATTTGTTGCCATTTAATCATGAAAATAACATACAAGAAGTTAAAGAAATAGAAAAAGAATTAAGAGAAACAAGAAGAACATTATTAGATAAAGGGCAAGAATTAAAAGTAATGATAGTCGCTTCAAAAAATAAAAATGTGGATGAACAAATATTAAAACAGATATTTAATATTAGGCTAATTTCATTAGAAGAGATACAAATAAAATTAATAAAAGAAAAAGATAAATTTTATGTGCAAATATTTGACGAAGATGTTTTTGAAGAAAAAACAGAAATAGAGAATTTAGGAAATATAAATAAAAAAGATTTAGAAATAAAGATAAATAAAAAGATAAAGGTTTTTGGATAGTGGGGTGAAAAATGATATATGTTTGAAATTAAAGTTTCACCAGAAAAGAAAAAAGAAATTATAGAAGAATTAGAAAAACAGGACTGGTCTTGGATAGAAGAGGAATTTGGAAATGATGATAATTTTAAAAGTGCGGTTTCAAAATTAAAAGAATATGGAATAGTAACAGATGATTTATGCAAAATTACTAGATTAGATATAGAAATTCCTATAGAAGAAGAACAGCAAAAAGATTTTGAACGTGTTATGGGAACAGAAAATTTTGAATTCCTAAAATCCAGAATAAACTTAGATGAGGGCAAAATATTGATGTCGGATGTTTCTAAAATATATAATTCAGCCAATATGATAGAAGAAGTACCAATTCAGTTATCAGAAAGCATGGCTAAAAAGCTAGCACTATTAGAAACAACAAGATATAAAGCATCATTCATAAAGGAAGAATCAATGATAAAAGATAACACAATTATGTTTGAAGACTTAAAAAGATTGTTATCAAGTTATCAAGAAGGTACAAATGAAGAAGAACTAATAGAGGATATGATGTATTCTTATGATAATGGAATGATTTCAGAAAAAGATTTTTTAGAAAGATTAGGAAGTGAAAGTTTACATCCCTCAATAGAAGCATTTGAAGTTGACTATGAAGAAACTAGAAATCGCCGTGTAACTGATGGGGTAAGAAATATAGAGGATTTTTTTGCAAATTTGGAAAATTATAAAGGAAAGTTTTCAGAAGAAGAAATAAGTACTTTAAGTCAGTTACAAAAAGAAATGGAAACAATAGGTGAAAATGTTGATGAAAAAGAAGCTTTTATCGATAAATGGAATGTTTTTGCACAAAAAGTATGGGAAAATTATCTAGAAGATGAAAACCATATGTTAGTACATGTAACATCTGGACCAATAAAAGGAAAATTCAATGAAAAATATATGTCAACATCTCCAATTGTAATAGGTAAACAACAAGATACATATGGAGAAAGAAATGGATATATTGTTAAACCTAAGAAAATTGTCGGAACAATGAATCAAGATTCTTATACTAGAAATGGTGTGGCAAACAAATATTATGCATTAAATTCTATAGTAGTAGAGTTACCACAACAAATGGAAGCAGAACAAGGAAAAGGAAATACAAACTATCAGGAAATTGTTTTAGAAGATTTTGAATATGAAGGTGTTATTACTTTTTTAGGAAAAGATGAAGGAAATTATGAAAAGTTACAAGAGATGGCAGAAGCACAGGGCAATTTACCAATAAAACGAGTTAGTAATGGTAAATGTGTTTCTTATGAACAAGAAGTTTCCGAATTTGATGATAATCAAACACAACAGGAACAAACTCAAACAGTGGTTACACAAGCAAAAAAACAAGAAAATGAGATTTCTACAAATATGTGGGAGTCAAGATTAGAAAAATTTTATGGAGTAATAGGAAGAGCACCATATAATTTGAAAAAAAGGTTAATTATGAAGCGAGAAGAAATTGTAAATGCAATTTCAAATAGAATAAAACAAAGAGACAATAGGAAAGAAAATATGGAAAGATGATAAAAAAGTAAATTTGTAAAAGAAAGGATATAAAATATGAAAATTACATTTTTAGGTGCAACGAGAACTGTAACAGGTTCAAACTTTTTAGTAGAAGGGGCTGGAAAAAAATTTTTAGTAGATTGTGGAATGTGGCAAGGAAAAGCAGAACAAGAAATGGAAAATAGTCAGGATTTTGAATTTATTCCATCAGAAATCGACTTCATGTTATTAACACATGCACATATAGACCATTCTGGAAGAATACCAAAATTATATAATGAAGGATTTAGAAATAAAGTATATGCACACAAAGCAACTTGTGACTTATGTGCATTAATGTTGCCAGACAGTGGACATATCCAAGAAACAGAAGCAGAATGGAAAAACAAAAAAAGAAAAAGAAAAGGAGAAGATCCAATAGATCCAATCTATACGGCAGAAGATGCAGCAAGATGTTTGGAAATATTTGAGCCTGTTCAATATGATCAAATTATAGAAATTACACCAGAAATTCATGTAAGATTTAATGATGCAGGACACATGTTAGGTTCAAGCATTATAGAAGTATGGGTAAAAGAAGGAGACAAAGAAACAAAAACAGTATTTACAGGAGATATTGGAAATAATGATATACCATTATTAAGTCCACCAACCATGATAGAAGATACGGATTTTCTTGTAATGGAATCAACTTATGGAAGTAGATTACATATGAGAAATGATGAAAAAGCACAAATCTTCCTTGATGTAGTATCAGAAACATTAGACAATGGAGGAACTGTCGTTATCCCATCATTTGCAGTAGGAAGAACACAAGAGATTTTATATGAAATCAACAAATTAAAAGATGAACATAGTGATGATGAAGAATTTAAAAGAAAATTCAAAACTTTAATGAAAGTACCAGTGTATGTTGACAGTCCACTTGCAATATCTGCAACAGAAGTATTTAGAGAAAATACAGAACTATTTGATGAAGAAACAAAAGAAGAAATTATGAGGGGAGATAATCCACTAGAATTTCCTGGATTAAAATTTACAAGAACAGCAGATGAATCAAAGGCTTTAAATGAAGATACAACACCAAGTATTATCATATCTGCAAGTGGTATGTGTGAAGTAGGAAGAATAAAACATCATTTAAAACACAATCTATGGAATCCAAAGAGTACTATTCTTTTTGTTGGATATCAAGCACCAGGAACATTGGGATATAGTATTGTAAATGGGGCTAAAACTGTCAAAATATTTGGAGAAGAAATTGCTGTAAATGCGAGAATAGAATATATAGAAGGTTATTCTGGACATGCTGACCAAGAATTATTAATGAATACTATCTATTCTTATATTAAGAAACCAAAACATATCTTTTTAGTACATGGAGAACCAGAATCACAAGATATATTAGCAAATAAAATTGAAACAGAAACCAATATTGGTGTGACCATTCCTGAATTTGGAGAAACATATGAATTAAATGATGAAATTGTTATGACACATAAAATAGAAAGAAAAGTAAATCCAACAATGAAATCAGAAATCTTACAAAGATTAGGAAAATTGAAAGAAGAATTAAAAGATATGGAATTGTCTGTAAATGAAGATTTACAAGATGAAACTTTAAGAGATGAGGATATCTTTAGAATTAATGAGAAGATAAAGGATTTGGAGAGGCAGATACTAAATGTCATTGAAGGATAATAACTAATTTTTGTAGTTTAATATAAAAAATATAACTGATATATTATATATTTCATAAATTTTTCGGCTCAATACGATATATAAGAATTTGTAACATCATTTATCTGAGCCTCTTTCACTCAAACCCTCACTTCGTGAGTACCGTGAACATTCCTCAATAAATGATTAACAAATTCTAATATATCTCCAATCACATTCAAAATTTATTCAATATATAATATATCAGTATAAAATGATTAAGAAATAATGCTTTCGCTAAAAAAAATAAGATAAATGAAGATAGCGAGAGATAATCTATTCATTTATAGAGATAGGAGAAAATAAAAATGGAAAATAAATATTTGAATGAAGCAATTATTGGAAATAAAAAAATGCTTGCAACATATACTGCTAAAGGAGAATTGCAAAGACTATATTTCCCTTCAAGAGACAATAGACAATATATTAATTTCTTTTATACAGGTGTAAAAGTCAATAATTCAGATTTGATTTACTTACATGATGATATAAACAATGTGTATAAACAATATTATGATACAGATACAAATGTTTTAAATACAGAAATAACTAACACATATTTTAATCTAACAATGCTTCAAACAGATTGTGCATTAATAAAAGAAGATAATGTACTATTTAAAAAATATACATTTATAAATGAAAGTAAAATAGATTTAGATATTGAATTTTATATCCATTCAGAATTATTATCTAGTGAAAACAATCATGTTAGTTGTAAAGTAATAGATAATGGAATGTATCAATATGCACATGACTTTGTTGTTTCAACATTTTCAAAAGACTATATGGTTCAGAAATATCAAATTAATGGTAGTAAAGAAACAATAAAAAGAACAGAAATATATGATAAAGATTATATTGGAATGTCTAAAGATTCAAGTATAAGTTACAAAATAGGAATTATTCATCCAAATGAAAAGAAGACAATTGAAATTTGTATTATGGCAGATGAAAATAAAAATGTATCTGAAATAGAAGATGAAATAGACAGAATAAGAAGAAAAGATTTAAACAAAGAATGTACAGAAACTAGAGCATATTGGAGAAAATATTTAAAAAATCATAATGGTTTAAATTTAAAAGAAACAGAAAATAGTTACGAAGAAAAAATATTTGAAATTTATAAAAGAACTATATTATTATTTCCATTACTAACAAATGTAGAAACAGGTGGAATTATTGCATCACCAGAAATTGATGAATATTTTACAAAATGTGGAAGATATGCATATTGTTGGCCAAGAGATGCTGTATTTATTACAAAAGCAATGGATATTTTGAATATGCATAAAGAAACAGAAAAATTTTATAAAAACTTCTGTAAAATGACGCAAAGCAAAAATGGTATGTGGGAACAAAGATTTTATACTGATGGAAAATTAGCACCTTGTTGGGGATATCAAATAGATGAAACAGCAAGTGTGGTATATGGTGTATATGAACACTATCAATATACAAAATCTGAAAAATTTTTAAAAGACAGTTTGAAAATGTGTGAAAAAGCAATTGATTTCTTGAAGAAATATACATATCAATGGCTAGAATTAAAAGATCAAAGTGGAGATGTCGTAAAAGAAGAAATAGAAAATAGTTTTTATGCAAATAAAGACAAAATACATGTTAGTTATGATATTTGGGAGATGCACGAAGGAATACATTTATACTCATTGGCAAGTATATACTCAGCTTTTACATGTATCATAAAAATATATAAAATATTAGATAAAAACATATCTGAATTTGATAATAATAGATTAAAAGAAGAAAAAATATCAAAAACAGAAAAAGAATTAACATATCTACAAGAAGAGATAAAGAAATTTATTAATCAAAAAATGTATGACGAAGAAACGAATTCCTACTATAGAAATACAGAAGATAAATTAGTAGATATCAGTATGCTGGGTGCAGTAGAACCATTCCATGTTTTTAAACCGAAAGAAAAAAAGATTTTAAATACTGTAGAAAAAATGAATTTAAGTATTCGAACATATACGGGTGGATATCAAAGATTTGAACATGATCACTATATGAACGGAAATCCATGGCCAATAGCTAATTTATGGATGACATTATATTATTTAGAAGCAGGAGAAAAGAAGAAAGCTAAAGAAACTTTTGATTTTGTTATAAAAACAGCGGGAAAACATAACTTTTTAGGAGAACAAATTGATAATAATACCTTACAACCAAATTGGGTAATTGGTTTAGGTTGGAGTCATGCAATGTTCATTATTGTATTAGAAAGATTGTATGGCAAGAAATAAATATTGATTTTTAAATTTAAGATTATAAATAAAAAGTAGAAATCTAACAATTAATATAAAACAAATTCCTAGAGTACAATACTCTAGGAAAAATTTTTATACTTAAATTTTAGCAATATAATATGGTAAAGTCAATAAAAGTTCTAAAAAGATTTGTAAAAAAATCAAATTAAAAGTTTGAAAATATTTTGATTTTTTTGATACATATAAAAGTTAATAGATACAGATACGCCAACATTTTTATTGTTTATTCTCTTTTCTTAGAGTATTGTAATCTAGGTACAAGTAAAAACAATAGAAAAGAAATAATAAACAAAGGAAGGGGCGGATTTTTAAGATGATTAAGAAAGAAAAACAAAAGAATAAAGGTATTACCTTAATCGCGTTAGTAATAACAATTATCGTTTTACTAATTTTAGCAGGAGTAACAATCGCAACATTAACAGGAGAGAATGGGATATTAACAAGAGCAAGTGAGGCAGCAGAAAGGACAGAAAAGGCAAATGTAATAGAACAAGCACGAACAGACATATTAGGAATACAAGCAGATAAGAAAGATGGAAATATAACAAAAGGAGAATTAAAAACTGTATTAGATAAATATTTTGATGATGTGCCAGAAGATTTTACTATAGATGATGTATTTATAACAAAAGACGAATATGGAAAGCATGAAATAGCAGTATCAGAAATATACAATGGAAATTTAGGAGAAACACAAGAAGTCATCACTAAAACAGAATCATATGTAGGATATTATGCAGACATTGAAGGAGATGGAACAGTAGATGGTATTATCTATGCAGATTTAGCAAAAGGAAATACAGGAGATGGACAATGGACAGATTCAGATGGTAATTATACAATTCCAACAGAAGAAAATGTAAAAGATTATTATATAAGTAAGACAGATTATGAAGGAGATTTCGGAATACAAGATGTGCTATCACCAACAGGAAGTGGAGCAGATAGATTTTATGTAATGGCATTATCAGACATTGATGCAAATACACATTATTGGTATTATAACGCTTATGGAAATATGAGTGATTATGCTACAGCGACATCTGGAAATTTTGGAACAGGAAAAGCAAATACTGAAACAATGATTGCAAAATGGAATAATAGTAGTAATGGAGGATATGGAGAACAAAATGCTAATGATATGTGGGGGTTGATACAAAATGAAGTAGAAAATGGATGGTTTGTACCATCTAGAGGAGAATGGGCAGCTTTTGCGGAAGAATTAGGAATAACAAAATCTAATTATACAAACTTTGGTCTTAGCCATTGGTACTGGTCTTCTTCACAGAACCTTTCGGGCAACGCGTATTACGCGGACTTCGGCGATGGGTATATCGACGACTTCTATGTGGATAACAGCACCTATGTTCGCCTGAGCACGACTTTCTAATTTTGGAAAAAATTAGAAAAACAAAAAACACGTTATGTAAATAACGTGTTAATATTCAAACCGAGAGAAGCTTCGTAAGAAGCTCTCGGTTTGAATAAATGAGAGAAATTCTTTTAAAATGTAACAAAAATTTTACTGTAATAAAAATTTTAGAAAAAAGTAAAAAAACTATTGACATTAAGATTGAAAGATGTTAATATAATTTTACTACGAATTAGTCCGTAGTTTTTATGTCAAAAGTTACCACGAAAAAAGATGAAAAAAATCGAAAAAAACTATTGACATAGAAAAATAAAAATGCTATTATAAATAAGTACCTTGCAACAGACAAAATAAAAAAAGATAACAAGAGAATTAGTAATAATTATACATAATAGAATATGACAAAAAAGCCAATTACTAGTTTTTTATTTTGCCCAAAATAAAAAAATAAAAAAATGTCAAAAAAAGTCTTGACAAACAAAACAAGGTATAGTATAATGCAACTCGTTCCACAAGAGGGACGAAAAAAGTACATTGAAAAGTAAACAATAAAATCCTTTAGAGAATAAACCGAAGCGGAAAATATTTCTAAAGAAATAG
>CALXAE010000010.1 GCA_944386205.1 uncultured Clostridia bacterium | reverse complement strand
AGAGCAAGACATAAAAAAATATTAAAACAAGCCAAAGGATATTTTGGAGCAAAACATTATAGATTTAGAAATGCAAACCAAGCAGTTATGAAATCTTTATCATATGCTTATGTAGGAAGAAAAGATAAAAAGAGTAATTTTAGAAAATTATGGATAGCAAGAATTAATGCAGCAGCTAGAATGAATGGAACTACATATAGCAGATTAATTGCTGGATTAAAGAAAGCAAATGTAACAATTAATAGAAAAATGCTAGCTGAAATCGCTGTAACAGATCCAAAAGCATTTACAGAGATTGCTGAAATAGCAAAAAAAGCATAGTTAGAAAAGAATGAAGTTATTTTGTGAGAAATAGCTTCATTTTTTTCCTATACTTTTTTTGGGTTACTGTTTCTTCATTTTTGGTTTTGAAATAAGAGAAGCTAAATAACCAAAGAAAATAGCAGCAGCAATTCCACCAGCAGCAGCTTTAACACCACCTGTGAAAGCACCTAACAAACCTATATTTTTAACTTCTTCAATAGCACCTTTTGCTAAATTATAACCAAAACCAGTTAGAGGGACAGTTGCACCAGCACCGGCAAAATCTACTAAATATTGATAAATACCTAAGCCACCTAAAATTGCACCTAATGTGACAAAAGTAACCAAAATTCTAGCAGGTGTTAATTTGGTTTTGTCAATTAAAATTTGTCCAACAACACAAATCAAACCGCCAACAATAAAACATTTTAAAAGTGAGGACCATTCAAAAACAGAAGCCCAATCAACATTATCCATAAAATTTCATTCCTTTCATAAGTTAACAAATAACCATATAAATAATCTGGTTTGAGTATATTTCTAATTATTAGTTTTATAAATTTTCGATACTAATGGCATGTGCAATACCAGGGATAGACTCACCTTGCTGAGAACTTGTAGAGTTCATTAAAGCACCAGTTGCAATTAGTAGTATACGCTTCATTTTTCGTGTTTTTAATTGTTTAAAGAAATATCCAGAAAAGACTGTACCACAACAAGCACAACCACTACCACCACTATGTGTATCTTGAGTTTCCTTATCAAAAATCAAAACTCCACAATCATTATAATTATTTTTTATGTTATAACCATTTGATTTTAATAGATCAATAGCAATATCTTTACCAACATACCCTAAATCTCCACTGATAATAGCATCATAATAATTAGGACTTCTACCAGTATCTAAGAAGTGTGTTGTTAATGTATCTGCAAAACTTGGTGCCATTGCTGCTCCCATATTATTACCATCTTTAATTCCCATATCTATAATCTTTCCAGGAGTAATATGTGTAATATAAGGACCAGACCCATTCCTAGAGACAATAGCTGCTCCGGAACCAGTAACTGTCCATTGACTAGTTTGTGGTCTTTGATTTCCTAATTCTAGTGGAAAACGAAATTGTTTTTCAGCACTACAAAAATGACTTGAAGTTGCACACAATACATTGTTTGCAAAACTTTCAGTACAAATAGCACCTAGTGTTAAAGATTCCACAAAAGTAGAACAGGCACCAAATACACCAAAAAAAGGAATTTGTAAATCACGTAAGCCAAAGCTGGATGAAATACATTGATTTAGTAAATCTCCAGCAAACATACAGTCAATATCAGTTGCTGAAATACCGTGCTTTTCTAATAACCATATTTACAGTTTCTTTAATAATTTTACTTTCAGCTTTTTCCCATGTTTTTTCTCCCCAAAACTCATCATCTAATGTTTGGTCAAAATATTTTGCCATAGGTCCTTCTGCTTCTTTAGGCCCAACAATAGAAGCACATTCTAAAATAGAAGGTGGGGTTGTAAATTTTATTGTTTGTTTTCCTAATCTTTCCAAAAAATCAACTCCTTTTGAAAGGTTGCCAATGGGTGATGATTTGGGGACGGAGAAAAAATCATCATCTTAAGGTAAAAAAAACAAATAAAATAATTTTTTATAAGATGATGATTTTTTCTCCGTCCCCAAATCATCACCCATTGGCAATTTTAAACCAAAGTTACACTTTGTGTATTAAATATTAAATAAATGATACCGACTAAAATAGAAGTCGAGATACCAAATACTAAAACAGGTCCAGCAACTGTGAACATTTTTCCTCCGACACCCATAACATATCCTTCAGATTTGTATTCCATAGCAGGAGATACAATAGAGTTTGCAAATCCTGTAATTGGAATTAAGGAACCTGCACCTGCAAATTTTCCGATTTTATTAAAAATATTTAACCCTGTAAGAAATGCAGATAGTCCGATTAATAAAATGGAAACAATTGTCCCTGATATTTGTGTATCAAATCCTCTGTCTTTGCAAATATTAAGAATAATTTGACCAAGTGTACAAATTAATCCACCAACCCAAAATGCATTAAAGCAATTTTTTAATATGGGTGAGTTAGGAGATTTTTTATCCACATATTCTTGATAAGTTTTCTTTGTTTCTGTTGGATTTTCCATATTATTTTTATAATGATGATTTTTTAAATGTAACCATCATTTTCTCCTTTCTTTTTTATTTTTGTACATTTAAAATTATCATTTTGATAAAATAGGTGTATTTAAGTATCAAAAAATATAATATTTTTTACGCATCTTTATTATCTTTTCTATTTAAATCAATAGAAAAAGAAATATCTAAGTCAACAAAATATTCCGAAATTTTATCTCCGCTAATACTAGCTCTTTGTTCTAAAACTCTGACATCTGAAAGATAGTCAATTGTTTTAGAAGCTTCTGCAACTGCTTTTACAATTGCATCTTTCCATGATACGGTTGAATTACCGGTAATAATTAAATGTTTTTTTATTTCCATATGAACCTCCTCAAATTCTTTTAAAACTATGTTTTCCAAAAAAATAAAAAAATATACAAAATTGGTAGAAAAAATATGAATGAGAGTATATAATTTAGTAAAAATATAAAATATGTCCAATTGGGGACGTTTCCTTTTGAGACATTTTTATGTAAAGTCCTATTTGCTAATAAAAAATAATAGAAACTTTACTTTTATATTTATATTTATATTTATATTTTAAGAACAATAAACTTTACATAAAAATGTCTCAAAAGGAAACGTCCCCAATTGGACATGAGGAATGGAGCAAATAAGATGATAGATGTTGTAAGAGAAGTTGCACTAAAAGCTTTATATAAAATAGATAAAGAAGAAGCATATTCAAATATTGCATTAGATGAGATTATTAAAGAAAACAAAAATAAAAATAAATTAGATAATCGCGATATTGGATTTATTTCAGAAATTGTATATGGAGTTACTTCATGGAAATTAACAATTGATGAAATTATTAAAAAATATTCCAAAATTAGGCTTAAAAAAATATCTCCTTGGATTTTAAATATATTAAGAATGACTATTTATCAAATTATTTTTTTAGATAAAGTACCTAAATCGGCAGCAGTAAATGAAGGTGTAAACTTAGCAAAAAGATATGGACATAGAGGAAGTAGCAATTTTGCAAATGCTATTTTAAGACAAGTAGATAAAAAAGATTATGAAACTTTTTTTGAAATAGAAGATCCAATTGAAAGAATTTCTAAAACAACTTCTATGCCAATATGGATAGTAGAAAAACTTACAAAAGAAAATACAATTGAAAAAGTAGAAGAAATTTGTAAGGCTTCAAATATTAAACCAAAAGTAACAATTCGTGTAAATAAATTAAAAACAACAATACAGTACTTAGAACAAAAATTAAAAGAAAGAGAAATAACATTTAAAGAAGGAATTTTGGAAGATTTCCTTATATTAGACAAAGCTAAAAATATAGAAAATTTAGATTTATTTCAAGATGGATATTTTACAATTCAGGATGAGGGCGCAGGTTTAATTGCAAAAATTTTAGATCCAAAACCAAACGAATTTGTATTAGATGCTTGCAGTAGTCCGGGAGGAAAAACTACTTATATGGCAGAATTAATGCAAAATGAAGGAAAAATTATAGCATGTGACTTACATGCACATAGAGTTAAATTAGTAGAAGAAAACGCAAAAAGATTGGGGATTACAATAATTGAAACTAGATGTGCAGATGCAAGTATTTATAATGAAAAATATAAAGAAAAGTTTGATAAAATTTTGTTAGATGTACCATGTCTGGGAATTGGTGTTTTAAAACGAAAACCAGATATAAAATGGAAACGAAAGCCAGAAGATATTACAGAAATCACAAGAATTCAACAAAATATCTTAGAAACATGTTCAAAATATTTAAAGCCAAAAGGGGAGATCATATATTCTACTTGTAGTATTTTTAGTGAAGAAAATGAAAAAATAATTGAAAGATTTGTAAAAGAAAATAAAGAATTTGACTATGTTACAATTCATAATCCATTTACAAAAAAATCATCAAAAAATTTAAAAATGATACAGTTATATCAAGAAGAAGAAAATGACGGATTTTTTATATGTAAATTACAAAAAAAGTAAATATTACAATTTAATTACACTTAGATTACAATTGCATTAAATGTATTGATTTTTATAGGAGTAATGGTAAAATAAATTAGAATAAATTAGCATGACTGTTAGTGCTTGGAAACCTAGTAATTTATTCAAGTATCAAATCTTATAAAATGCAAAAAATAGTATAAAGAAAAATATAAAAAGGAGCAAAGGATGGCTAGTTGTTTAGGGTTATATGTAGGAAACAACGTAATTAAATATGCTAAAGTTTCTAAAGAACGTGAAAAAGTAAAAGTAGAATCTTTTGGTGTCAAATTTTATGACAATTTAGAAAAAACAATCGACCAGATAATAGAAGAAACATATAGTTATAAAATTCCTATTAGTATTAACTTATCAGAAGAAATCTATAACTATTTTGACATGTTTGCAATGCTTAGCAATAAAGACCTATCAAAAGCAATAAAAACAGAATTTGAAATGTATTGTGGAGATCAAGGATATAATCCTAATGTTTTTGAAACAAGATATGTAGCTTCAAAAAATCCACAAGACAAGCAAAAATTAAAAATAATTCATATTGCTGCAAATAAAATAGAATTAACAAAAAAGATGCAAGTATTAGAAAAAAACAAACTAACAAGTATTGTACCAGTTTCTATGGAAATTACAAATTTAATTGAAACAAAACCAAAAGAAAATTGCTTAATCGTTAATATAGAAGACAATACAACAATAACAACAATTCTTGATGAAAATGTTTATCATGTTGATACTTTTGAAGATGGATGTCAAGAATTTTTAAGAAAAATTAATCTAAAAGAAAATTCAATGGCAAAATCTTATGAAATCTTAAAAAATACTACAATTTATACATCAGAAGGAAAGGAACTTCAAGAAGCAGAACTTGGGTATTTAGAAGATGTAATGCCAACATTGTATAATATTGTAGGAAATGTAAGAAAAATCATAAATGAAAGTGAAGAAAGAATAAGCAAAGTATATTTAACAGGAACTGCTACATTAATTAATAATATAGATTTATATTTCCAAGAATATTTAAGCGAAATAGAATGTGAAATATTAAAACCATATTTCATAAATCCAACAAAAGATATTAGTATACAAGATTATATAGAAGTAAATTCAGCAATTTCTATTGCACTATCAGGTGTTGGCCAAGGAATACAAGGAATTAACTTCAAAAAACAAACATTTAATGAGAAAATTCCAGATTGGTTGAAAATAGAAGTAAATCCAGGAAAAGAAAAGAAAGGAAAATTAGCAACTTCTGGGTGGTTTACTAATGATTTGGGAGAAAAATTAGATAAAACAGAAATAAGCTTATTAAGAACAGCGGTAGGTTTATTGATTTTGTTTGTTATCTATAGTTGTTTTGCAGTACTGTTACAAAACCAAATGGAAGCTAAAGAAGAACAGGCACAAGACTCAATAAGTCATACAAATGCACAAATACAATTAGCAGATAGTGACAAAACAAAAATTGATTCTAGAACAAATGATTATGAAGATATGATTCAAAATTTACAAGATTTAAATGATAGAATTGAAGATGCAAGTAAAACAAGAAATAACATTCCAAATCTATTAAATTCAATTATGTATATTATACCTGAAAATGTTCAGATAACTTCTATCAAAAATCCAACTGATCAACATGTTATAATAGAAGCACAATCAAACAAATACGAGCAATTAGGTATGTTTAAAGCAAAGCTAGATACAGAAATGATTTTAACAAATGTTATTTCTACCTCAGGACAGCAAACAGACAATTTGATTAAAGTTACGATAGAAGGAGATTTATATTGGCCATGAAAAAATTATTAATTTTAATATTAATTGCGCTTGTATTAGCTTTAACGATTTTTACTATTGTAAATGGACTTGAAATTGGAAATTTTAATGTATGGGGAATAAAAACAATTCAAGACCAAAATGCAGAATTAGATGAGACTGTAACAGAAGCTACAAGACTTGCTAGTTCTTCATTTCCAGCTAAAATTAGTGAGTTAAATGAAAGTATGGAAAATTTGCAAACACAAAAAACTGAATATGAAGATATGGTGGCAGTAAGCAGTGAGAGCGATGTCCAAGCTGCAAGCCAACTTTCTGGAGGGTATACATTAGACTTCCTTTGGGCTGAAATTGGTACACATGCTACTAGTGAAGGTGTTAATATAGATATAACTCTTTCAACAGGAATTGGAGGAGAAAATGTATATGACTTAAATTTTACGGCTGTAGGAAGTTATATTGGTATATGTGAATTTATTAGAGATATAGAGGATGATTCCGAATTAGCTTTTAAAATAGAACAATTCTCAATGACAGCAGGAGAATCAACATCTTCATTAAGAGCAACTTTTGTATGTAAAAATATAAAAATAGAAGGTATATCTTCAATAGATACAAGTGCTTCAAGAACTGATACAACTAATACAACCAATACGACAAATACAAATAGCACAAGTAATACGACAAACACAACAAACACAACAAGTAATACAACGAACACAACAGAATAGAAAAGGAGTGTATTATGGCTAAAACAATTATAAAAGAAATTATTATTATGCTATTATTATGTTTAGCAATCATATTAGTACTTGGTGTTTTATTATATGAATATGTACCAAGTAATAAAATAATACCAGATGAAGTGTCTTATACAAAACCAGATGAAATAAAGGAAGAATTGTCTAAAACGGATAATGATGATGATGATGATTTACCAGTAATAAGTATAAATGCATCAGATTTAGATAATTATGAAAGAATTAATACTTATGTACCTGGAAAACCAAATCCATTTTCATCTTATGAAACATCTGGAGAAGACACAAATCAAAATGGAAGTTCAACAGGAGGAAGTAGCAACTCTGGTACGAATGGATCAGGAACTTCAAATACTTCAACCAGTACAGGTGGTTCAGAATACTATCCTGATACAGGAACAAAATAAAGTTTTTAACGTTATGTTTTTTTAAACATAAATAAAATATATATTAATTTATTTCAAAAGAAAAGGAGGATATTCAAAATGAAAAACCAAAGAGGTATTACTTTAATTGCCTTAGTTATCACAATCATCGTATTATTAATTTTAGCAGGGGTGTCAATTGCTATGCTTACAGGAGAAAATGGTATCTTGACAAGAGCAGATGATGCAGCTGAAGAAACAGCTTTTGCTACTGCAAGAGAAAATGTTGCAAATGCTATTAATGAAGCAATGACAGAATATTATGGTAACACTTATGCTGATAATGGTAGTACAACAATATCAGGTGAAGTTTCAGCAGCTTTAACAGCTTTAGTTGGAGATGATGATGGTGGAGCAACAATAGCATATACAACAGGAACAGTTACTATTACATTTGGTGATAAAACACAAGAAGGTACTGTAACAGAATCAACAGGTGAAGTTTCATGGGGTCCAGTAGAATAAAATACTAGACTTATAAATAGTAAAAAATAAACAAGGCCATACGCACACTTGAGTGTGTATGGCTTAAATATTAAAAGGAGAAGAAATGGATATACTACTATATATAATAATATTCATAATGGGAACTGTATTTGGTAGTTTCTTTACATTGGCAGTATATAGATTACCTAAGAAACAAGATATTACACATACACATTCATATTGTCCTAATTGTAGTCATAAATTAGGTTTTTTAGACTTAATTCCAGTTTTTAGTTATATCTTTTTATTAGGAAGATGCAGATATTGTAAAGAAAAAATAAGACCAAGATATCTTGTAATAGAACTTTTATCAGGTTTTATATTTGTAATAGTAGCATATCTTATGAATATTAGTGTTCAAAATCTGAAACTAACTGTCTTAGCAGAAGGTGCATTTATGGCACTTTATTTGTGTTTCATTTTTATCATGGCAGGAATTGACAAAGAAAATCGAAAAATTGAAAAATCAATATCTATGTACGGAATTTTAATTTCTATGGCATATATAATATATCTATGTGTAATAGAAAAAGATAGTATATATAGATATATTATATATCTTATTTTCTATATTTTAATTTTAATCTTAGATACTGTTACATTAAAACGATATGCAAAAAATAGTTATGTTCATGGCGTTATTTTAACAGTTATTACAATGGCAGTATTTACAGGTGAATATGTAACAATCAATACAATTATAATGACAGCAATTGCGGTGGCAGTAAATCTATTGTTACATAAAATACAAAATATTAGAAAAAAAGTCAGAAGAGAACCTAAAAATTATGGTGCAAATATTCAATATGGGTTTTATTTAGCCATATCAAATATTTTAAACTTAATATTTGTATTAGCTTGGTATAAATTTTTTGTTTAAAGAAAGGGTTGTATATGAAAATAAAAAGTGAAAGAGGAATTACCACAATAGATATAACAGTTTCGATTATTCTAATTACATTATTTGTAGCAGTAATTGCAACTTTAATGTATAGTTTAAATTCCAATACAGATGCTTTGGAAAGAAGGACTATAGCAACAAATTATGCAATTGACACAATAGAAGAATTAAAAGCACAAGCATTTTCGGATTTGCAGGATACAGACGAAGAAAATAATACATTTGAAAACATAGATGCAACAGGATATTCAAGAAAAATAACAATCATTGACTATGCAAATTTACCAGAAAATTCAGAAGATAACACAATTTTATCAGGACTAGTTAAAAAAGTTACTGTCGAAATAGCGTATAAAGAAGGAGATACAACACAAACGGTTGAATTGTCAACTGTTATTGCAAAAAATGATTAAGGAGAGTAAATCATGCAAACAGAAAAAGGTGTAACATTGATATCTGTAACTATATATATAATTGTTATGCTAATTATTGTAACAGTTATTACTGTGTTGACTTCATATTTTTATCAAAATGTTGATATTAATTCTGTAAGTGAAGATTTTAACCAACAATATACAAAATTTAATTCATATTTTACAGAAGAAGTCAATAGAAAAGGAAATAAAATACTGGATATTATAGAACCAGAAGAGATTACTGATGAAAATATGCAAGTTTATATTGTTTTTTCAAGTGGAAATCAATATACATTTATACCTGAACAAGGAATTTATATGAATAATGTTAAAATTGCAGAAAACATAATAGCATGTACATTTGACAGAAATGAAAATGAACAAGGAAAAACGACGATAACTGTAATTTTAAGTGGAGAAAATACGCAAAGGGAGACAACTTATACATTAATTGACTAAAACAATGAAAGAGGTGTGAATTTTATGGAATTAAAAAGAAGACAGCCTATAGGTGTTGAATTAGTAAAAAGAGGAATTGTTAAAGAGGAGGACATTGAAAGAGCATTAGATTACCAAAGAAAACATCCAAATGTTAAAATTGGTGATTGTTTATATGAATTAGATGTATGTGATCCATATATTTTGATTACAACAATTGGGGAAATTTTAGGAGAAAAAGGAATTTTGCTAAGCAAAAGTTCTATAAAAATTAATATAGAGGAATACATTTCTCTTGATATTGCGAAAAAGAATAAGGCAGTTCCTTTTGAAATCGAGAATGGAAAAATAAAGGTATGTTTTGCAAATACAGTAAATAGAAGAAGTATTGAAACAATCCGATTGTTATTTTTAAACAAAGGGTTAATAATGGAAGCATATATTACCTTTGAAAAAGATATAGATCAGATATTAAAATCCTTGGAAGGAAAAGCTAACACAGATATTAATGAAACTGGTGTTACTGTTATTAATTTGGTAGATACTATTATCAAGACTGGTATAGAAAAAAGAGCCAGCGATATTCACATAGAACCAATGGCAACTTCTATTCGTGTTAGATACAGAATTGATGGAGAATTATTTACAGCAGCTAACTTAGATAAGGAAAAACAAACACAAATTATTGGAAGATTAAAAGCTATATCAAATATGCATCAAGAAAAACAAGAATCACAAGATGGTAGAATTTTATTATATGAAGATTATAATATCCGTGTATCTTCACAACCAAATGTATATGGAGAAAAATTTGTTTTAAGATTATTAAAGAAAAATGCAAATATTAAAAATATATTTGATTTAGGATATTATGGGGAAGAAGAAGAATTCACAAAAAGCATTAACAAGAAAAATAGTATTACTATTGTAGCAGCACCAACAGGAGAAGGTAAAACTACATCTTTATATAGTATTATAGATTATTTAAATAAACCGGAAATTAATATAACAACAATTGAAGATCCTGTTGAAATCAGAATACCAGGATTAAATCAAATAGAAATTGATAATAAGACAACTTTTGCAGGAGCATTAAGAACAGTATTAAGACAAGACCCTGATATTATTTTGGTGGGAGAGATTAGAGATAAAGAAACAGCAGAAATAGCAATACAAGCTGGACAAACTGGACATTATGTATTGTCTACTATTCATACAATTGATAGTATTGAAGTAATTAATAGGTTAAGAAAAATAGGAGTATCAGACTATGATATTGCAAGTACACTTGCAACTGCGATTTCACAAAGACTTGTAAGAAGAATTTGTCCACATTGTAAGTGTGAAAGAGAATTTACAAAAGAAGAGAAAAATGTGATTAATAACATTTTAGGAAAATATGGAGAAAAGGCTGATTTAGATAATTTAAAGACTTTTGATTCATTAGGATGTGATTATTGTAATGGAACAGGTTTTTATGACAGAATTGGAATTTTTGAAATATTAAACATAACAGATGAGTTGAAAGAATTGATTGTTTCAGGTGCATCAAGTATGGAAATTAGAAAAAAAGCGTTAGAGGAAAATTATAGACCTCTTATCGTAGATGGAATTAGAAAGGTTTTAAAGGGAGAGACAACTTTAGAAGAGCTTAATAAAAAATTACTATTTTTCTAGCATTTAGAAATTTTTCAAAAAGCTAGATTTGTCAAGGAGAAAAACAAGGGAGGATTTTGAAAATGAATATGGATAAAATACTAGATTTGGCAATAGAAAAAGACGCATCAGATGTTCACATGATTTGTGGGAATAAACCTATGCTTAGAATTGCAAGAGATTTAGTCGAAATTGAAGAAATGAAAGAATTGACACCAGATGATATGACAGAAGCATATGATTATCTAGTAAGAGGAAATATAGATAAAGATGAGGTATATACACAAACAAGAAAGTTAGATTTATCATATGAATATAAAGATATTCGTTTAAGGGTTAATATTTCTTCATCAGATGATATTCCAACTTGCACATTAAGATTAATAAAAAATGAATTGCCACCTTATGAGTCCTTAGGAATTCCAGATGTTGTAAGAAGAATGACATATCAACCACAAGGATTGATTTTGGTTACAGGTAAGACAAACTCTGGTAAAAGTACAACCTTGAACTCTATGATAGATTATATAAATGA
Source organism: uncultured Clostridia bacterium (assembly GCA_944386205.1). Classification (GTDB taxonomy): domain Bacteria; phylum Bacillota; class Clostridia; order TANB77; family CAG-508; genus CAG-269. Next base: position 16,299 of record CALXAE010000010.1, on the reverse strand, counting down.
AAATCAAAACAAAAAAATATTAACCTTGGAAAACCCAATTGAGTATAAACATCATTCAAAAAAATCATTAATAGTTCAAAAAGAGGTTGGAAAAGGAAGAGATGTTTTAACATTTAGTGATGGTGTAAAAAACTCTTTAAGAGAGGACTGTGATATCCTAGTTATTGGAGAGATTAGAGATAGAACTACAATGGAAGCAGCGATAGAAATGGCAGAATCAGGACACTTGGTAGTAGGAACATTGCACACAAAATCTTGTGCAGAAACAATAGACAGAATGATAAACTTCTATGAAGTAAGAGACCAAGCTAGTATCAAATATTTGTTATCAGCTTTACTAAAATTGGTTGTTTCACAAAGATTATTAAAAGGAATAGATGGTAAATTGGTATTAGTTCCAGAAGTAATGGTAGTTGATAATATTGTAGCAGGTATAATTAGAAAAGAAAAATTAAGTGTATCTGAGATAGAAGACGCAATACAAAGTAACCTAGAAAAAGGAAGCATAGGATTAATTAATTCTTTGGCAGAACTTTTTGTAGAAGATAGAATTACGTTAGATCAAGCAAAATCTCAAGTAGAAGAAAAAAATCACGAAATTTTAAATAGAACTATTATGCAATTAAAAATCAAAAAAAGTGCTAGTAATGCTTAAAAAGGAGGTAAAACATGCCAACTTATGTATATAGGGCAATGACAAAATCTGGTTTGATTGTTAGAAATAAGATAGAATCACCAAGTAGACAGAATTTGTTAAAAACCTTAAAAGGTAATGATCTATTGCCAATTGATGTACAACAAATTAGATATGTTGGAAAACAACAAAAAAAGGCAAAGAAAAATATTACTAATATAGAAGAAATAATGAAAAATGTTAACACTACAAATATAGGAAAAAGTAAGCCAAAACAACTTTCAACAAAGGAAAAGATTAACCTATATTTTGCAAAAACAGAAAAAATTACAACAAGAGATATCATGATTTTTACCCAAAATTTCTATCTATTGAAAAAAGCAAACTTTAATAATATTCATGCCTTAGATACTATAATACAGAGTACAGAAAACGTGTCATTTAGAGGGATTTTGGAAGATATATTAGCAGGTGTTGAAGCTGGAGAAAACATGTATACAACAATGGAATATTACTCTAATGTATTTCCATATATCTATGTAAACATGATAAAGGTAGGAGAATTGTCAGGATCTCTTACTAACTCATTGCAACAAGCTGTAAAATATTTAGACGAATCAGATGCTTTAAATAGAAAATTAAGATCTATATTAATTCCAAATATTGTACAATTTGTTTTGTTATTGGTAATGTTATTTGTAGGAACATTAGTTGCTATTCCTGCAATACAAAATATCTTTGATGAGATGGGAACAGAAGATGAATTGCTAGCAATTACATTGTGGTTTGCAGATGTGGTTGATTTGATGATAGCCTATTGGTATATACCAGTGTTTATCATTGTTGTAATTGCAGCAGGTATATTATTCTATATTCATACTCCAAAAGGAAAGTATAACTATCATTATTTTAAATATAAAATGCCGATTTTTGGAGAATTAATATTTGCGTTAGACTTTTCAAGATTTTTAAAAGCTATGTTACTAAACTTGCGTAACGGAATGAGAATACAAGACTCTATAGAAGTTAGTAAAAACGTTATAAAAAATTATGTAATGCTGTCTATGATAGAAACCTCTATTAATAACATGTTAACAGGTAGTTCATGGATAGAACCATTTGAAAAATCAGGTTTAGCAAAACCAATGATAACTGAGATGTTAAAAATTGGTATGCAAACAGATTTAGCAGAGATGATGGAAAAATTAGTAGAATACATGCAAATTGATATTGATAACATTATGGAAAAAATTATGAAGGTATTGCCACAAGTTGTTTATGCAATTGTTGGTGTTGTATTAATCTTCTTTGTATTAGTTGTATTAGTGCCATGTATTCAAGTATATATGGGAAATTTCTTATTCTCAGCATATTTATAGACAATTCGGGCCAGGTCGCTTTTTGTGTCATTTATTCTAAATTTCGACAAAAAGTGACTTTTTTATTTTTGAAAGTTGCCAAAGGGGACGTGCCTTTTTAGCAATTTTTTTGAAAAATTTTTATATAATAATGATTTTTTTAAAGCCTTGTGATATAATTCAAATGGAAAAAATAAATTACCGTTCAGAAAGTGGTGAGACTAGCAAAATGAAAATCGGAATTGACTTAGGTGGAAGTCATATTGCTATTGGCGTTGTAGACAATAAAGGGAAAATTTTAGAAAAAGTTGAAAAAAGAATAACAGGTCTTGAGAAAAATGGAATAAAAAAAGTAATCGAAGATTATATCTTTGAAAAGACAGCTGGATTTTTTGAACATTATAAGATAACAGAAATAGGTATTGCTATTCCTGGAACTGTTAAAAATGAAGTGGTTGTCAAGTCAGTTAATTTAGGCTTGAAAAACTATGAGATTGTTAAAAATTTGCAAAATAAAATTGATTTACCAATAAAAATTCGTAATGATGCTAAATGTGCAGCACTTGCAGAAAATTCATATGGATCATTAAAAGCCTATAAAAGAAGTATATTTTTAACTTTAGGGACAGGTATTGGTGGTGCAGTAATTATTGATAATAAGCTATTAGATACAGGAGAATTACCTGGCTGTGAATTTGGACATATGATTATTGAAAAAAATGGAAGACTATGTAAGTGCGGAAAAAAAGGTTGTTGGGAAAAATATGCTTCTATGAAAGCTTTTAAAGATGATTTAAGAGAAATTTTACATTTAGATGAGAGAACTAGTGGAAAAGAATTGTTAGATATTTTAAGGAAAAGTGATAAAAGTCATCCAAATTATCAACAAATCAATAAATTAATAGAGCAATATATTAATTATTTAAGTATAGGGATATCTAATTTGATTAATATCCTTGAACCAGAAGCAATTGGAATTGGCGGAAGTTTTGTTTTTTATGAAGAAATCTTTTTAGAAAAATTAAAAAGGAAAATTTTAGAAGAGAAGTTATTATTTAATGAAAGAAAAGAATTGTTGATACAAACAGCTATATTAGATAATGATGCAGGAATAATTGGCAGTACATTATGATGATGATTTGGGGACGGAGAAAAAATCATCATTTTGAATTAAAAAAATAAACAAAAAATTTTCTAGGAAATGATGATTTTTTCTCCGTCCCCAAATCATCATTCAAGAGAAAGGAGAAATTTTCATGAAAGAAGAGAAAAAAGCAACAAGACAAAGCTATGGAGAAGCTTTAGAAATATTGGGAGAAGAAAATAAAGATATTGTAGTATTAGATGCTGATTTATCATCAGCAACAAAAACAAGCATTTTTGCTAAAAAATTTCCAGATAGATTTTTCGATATGGGAATTGCAGAAGCTAATATGATGGGAGTGGCAGCAGGAATGGCATCTTGCGGAAAAATTCCTTATGTTAGTACATTCGCAGCTTTTGCAGCAGGGCGTGCTTATGACCAAATACGTTCTAGTATTTGCTATCCACAGTTAAATGTAAAAATATGTGCAACACATTCAGGTATTACTGTTGGAGAAGATGGTGCAACACATCAAATGCTAGAAGATTTAGCATTGATGAGAGCTTTACCTAATATGACGGTTATTTCACCATCTGATGATGTGGAGACAAAATATCTAGTAAAGGAAATTGCAAAAATTCAAGGACCTGTATATATGAGATTAGCAAGACTTGCAACACCAGGAATTTATGAAGAAGATCAAAAATTTGAAATTGGAAAAGCAATTCAAATAGGTGAAGGTACAGATGCAACTGTTTTTGCAACAGGTGTTGTTGTACCAGAAGCTATAAAAGCAAAGGAAATATTAGAAAAAGAAGGAATTAACATACGTGTAGTTGATATGCATACTATTAAACCAATTGATAAGGAAATAATTATTAAATCAGCAAAAGAAACCAAAAAACTAATATCTATCGAAGATCATAGTGTAATAGGTGGATTAGGAAGTGCAATTGCAGAAGTGCTAACAGAAGAATATCCTTGTAAATTAATCAGAATGGGAATTAAAGATACTTTTGGAAAGTCTGGAAATGCAGTAGAATTACTAAAATATTTTGGTTTAACATGTGACGAAATTGTAAAAGCTGTTAAATGATTTTTGAAAATAAAATACAAATGAAGAAAGGAAGGTGGACATAGTTTATTAGAACAAATAAACTATAAGATAATATGGAATACGAAAAAGAAGAAAAAGTAAACAAAATACAAAATGCTATTATGAATAGTTTGGCAAATATTTATCAAAAAGCAGAAGAAATTGAAAAAGTGGACAAAGAAAGAGCGGACTGGATCGTTAAAAAAGTAGAGGATATACGAAAAGATATATCAGATAATCATACACAACCCATAGAGTTTTTAAGCGAAATTATGCTAATACAAACCGAAATTATGAATTTTTTAGATTCAGATATTTATAAGCAAAAAAGTGTACAAACTGAAAATAATATAATTGATGATGCATTAGCATCAATTGGAAAACAAACAATAAGTGAAGAAGATAAAGCAGCTTTATTGATTTATGTGCCACATAAGAAACATTTTTGGCAAAAAATAATTGAGAAAATCGTAGGATTTTTTCATGGAAAACAAGAAGCCTATTAGAATTGACAATTCCTAACACAAATGTGAATTTTACGTGAATTTTTTGAAATAAAGAAAAACGGAGAAAAACGATAGAAAATGCAAAAAAACCAACATTTTCTATCATTTTTTTATATAAAAACTATTGCAAATTTTGTTCTTTATTGTTATGATTAGAGAGAATAAATTATAAAATAGAATATTATGCAAAAAAATATATAAGGAGAGCAGAAGATGATTGAATTTAGAAATGTCACAAAGACATATGATACAGGTACAAAAGCAGTCAAAAATGCTAATTTTAGAATAGACAAAGGTGAATTTGCATTCTTAGTTGGATCTTCAGGAAGTGGAAAATCAACACTCATCAAATTAATTCTAAAAGAAGAAGAACCAACTTCAGGAAATATTATTATCAATGGAAAAGACACAACTTTTTTAAAACCAAATCGAATTCCATATTTAAGAAGAAGTATGGGTGTTGTATTTCAGGATTTCAGACTATTGCCAGACAAAACAGTATATGATAATGTTGCTTATGCAATGTATATTGTAAGAGCAACACCAAGACATATTAGAAGACAAGTTCCAATGGTGCTTTCATTAGTTGGACTAAGTGGAAAGGCAAAAATGTATCCAAATGAACTATCAGGTGGAGAGCAACAAAGGGTTGCATTAGCCAGAGCTTTAGTTAATAATCCATCAATGTTAATTGCAGATGAGCCAACAGGAAACTTAGACCCTGATACAGCATGGGATATTATGACATTATTAAATGACATTAACATGAGGGGCACAACAGTTGTTGTTGCAACACATGCAAAAGATATTGTAGACCAAATGAAGAAAAGGGTTATTCATATTAGAAAAGGTGAAATCATAAAAGACGATAAAAAAGGTGGGTATGAACTGTGAAATATAATATATTAGGATATTTAATTGGTGAAGGATTTACAAATGTATTTAAAAACAAAAAATCGACTGGTGCATCACTTATGATTATGTGTGCAACAATGATTATATTCGGTGTATTCCTAATTTTGAGTGAAAATATTAACCATTTTGTACAAGAAGTTGAGGATGCACAAGGAATACAAGTATTTGCAACAGAAGAAGCAACAGATGAACAAATCCAACAATTAGGAGAACAAATTAATCAAATAGAAGGTGTTAATACAACAGAATATGTGTCAAAAGAAGAAGCATTAGACCAGATGAAAGAAAGATTTGCAGAAAACGAAGAATTATTAGAAGGATATGATGGAGAAAATAACATCTTTACATCATCTTATATTGTGACTTTAACAGATTTAACATTAAGTCAACAAGTACAAGATGAAATTTCTGGACTAGCAAACGTGAAAAAAATTACCAGTTCAAATGAAACCGTATCAACTTTAATTGATTTGGCAAACGGCATAAAGATTGTAACAGCTGTCATTTTAGCCTTATTAATTATTATATCTGTATTTATTATTGCCAATACAATTAAATTAACGGTACATGCAAGAAGAAAAGAAATTTCTATTATGAAATATGTAGGGGCAACTAATGGTTTTATCAGATGGCCTTTTATAGTAGAAGGTATGATTATTGGGGTTATTGCAAGCGCTATTTCAATAGTAATTGTAGCTGTTGCTTATAATTTTATTGCAGAACAAATGGTAAATTCACAATTTATGAAAACTGTTGGTGTTAGCTTAGTTGGATTTTCAGATATGTTTAGTTCAATCATATTTATATATATGTTGCTAGGAATTGGAATAGGAGCCATAGGAAGTATTATTTCTATGAGAAAATATTTAAAAGTATAGGAGGAGAGCATGCGTAAAATTTTATGTAGTGTTTTCGCTTTTATCATCATTTTTACATATGTAACTGCTGTATATGCAGAAGACAATATAACGGCAAACAATACAAGTAATACAAATAGCAATAATTTAACAGATTTACAAACACAGCAGCAAGAAATACAAAATCAATTAACAGAAACTAATGAAGAATTAGAACAAGTGCAAAGTCAATTATCAGAAAATTTACAACAAATCGAAAAATTAGATGAAAAAATTAGAGAATCAGAAAGCACAATTGCAGAATTGGATACACAAGTACAACAATTGCAAGACGAAATTGCTAGTATTCAATCTCAATTAGATGTAGCAGAAAAAAATTACGAAAAACAAAAAGAAATTATGGAAAAAAGATTAGTAGCAATTTATGAAGCTGGAGATACAAAATATCTTGATGTACTTTTAAAATCAAGTAATCTTTCAGACTTTTTATCAAGTTACTACTTGATTACAGAAATTACATCAGTAGATAGAGACTTATTAAATGATGTAGAAGCCGAGAAGAAAGAAATTGAATTAGCAAAACAAAAATTAGAAAAGAATCAAGAATCTTTGGCAACGGCATTAAAAACACAAACACAGACCGCAACTGTATTACAAAATACAATGACTTTAAGAGAAAATTATCTTGCAAGATTGTCTGATGAGGAAAAAGCAAAACAAGCACAAATTGATGAAATGACAGAGCAATATGAAGACATTAATAATCAGATACTAGAACTTGCAAAGCAAGGGCTAGATACGGCTTATATAGGTGGAGTGCTTGCTTGGCCAGTGCCAGGATATACCAAAATTACCTCAAATTATGGAATGAGAGTACATCCGATTACAGGACAATATAAATTACATACAGGTGTAGATATTAGTGCACCAATTGGAGCTAATTTTGTAGCTGCCAATGATGGAATTGTTACAAAGGCAGGATATAATACAGCATATGGAAACATGGTTATTATAGATCATGGCGGTGGTATTTCAACATTATATGCACATGGCTCAGAAATTTTAGTAACCGTTGGACAAACTGTTAAAAGAAATGAAGCAGTTTTAAAAGTTGGTTCAACAGGATATTCAACAGGAGCACATGCCCATTTTGAAGTTAGAATTAATGGGGTGGTTACTAATCCAATTGAATATATTACAAATGGAGTAATACCAGGATCAGAAACAGAAGATTCACAAGAAGGAACAGATTTGACAAATCAATATTAGTTACATTAGAGGAAAAGGAGAAGAACAAAATGAGAAAAATAGGACTCAAAATAGTAGGAATTATAGTTATAGCAATTATCGTATTACAATTTAATGTTGTTATTGCAGCAACAAAATCTGAATTGAACGCAAGTAGTAATGAAACAGATCAAAAAATAGAAGAAGCAAAAGAAGAATTAGAAAATATTAATGCAGAAAAATCTGAAACTTTACAACAAGTTGAGGATTTAATTATGCAAATTTCTTCTGCACAGTCAGAAATTGATGAGTTAGATAACCAAATAGAAGAAATGAATACACAAATAGAAGAAGCACAAAGTAAGTTAGATGACAAACAAGAAGAATATGATGATAAGCAAGAATTATTAGAAAAAAGATTAGTAGCTGCCTATGAAGCAGGTGAAACTTCTTATTTAGATGTTTTACTTTCTTCAAGTAGTTTAACAGACTTAATTTCAAATTATTATATGCTTTCTGAAATTACCCAAAGCGATATGGAATTAATGGATAAAATTAAAAAAGAACAAGAAGAAATTGAAGAGGCAAAACAAACACTTGAAACTAGTAAACAAGAATTAGACAATGCCAAAGCAGAAAAACAACAAAAAACAGTAGAATTGCAAAACACAAAAAATCAAAAAGACAGTTATGTAGCACAATTAGATGAACAGGAAAAAAATACACAAGCAGAATTAGAACAATTTGAACAAGATAAAAGAGATATACAAGCACAATTGGCAGAAATAGCAAGAAAAGAAGCAGAAAATGCTGGAAATTCAAACATTTCTAATATTCCTAATAATCCAAGTAGTAGTGGATATATTAGACCAATTGTAGGATATAGTATAACAACTGGCTGGATGGGATATGCAGGGCATACAGGTGTTGATTTTAGTGGAGCAGGAATTTCTGGAAAACCAATATTAGCTGTAAAAGCAGGAACTGTTGTTACATCAACAGCACTAAAATATTCTAATGGGAATTATAGAAGTTATGGAGAATATATTGTTATTAATCATCATGATGGTACTATGACATTATATGCACATGGTGCACCAGGATCAAGATTAGTAAGCGCAGGACAAACAGTTAGCCAAGGACAACAAATTATGAGTGTAGGAACAACAGGAAATTCAACAGGATATCATTTACATTTTGAAGTAAGAGTAAATGGAACGCCAGTTAATCCAACACCATATTTACCTTAATTTAGGGTATAGATAATTTCTTAAGATTGGCTTCATGACCTTTTATGAAGTTTTAGAAGGAAAAGGAGGAAACTTATGAAAAAAGTATGTGGTAAGATACTAGGGGGATTATTAATTGCTATACTCATTTTACAATTTAATGTTATTGTATATGCTGATGAAATAACAAATTTGCAAAACGAGCAAGCTTCTAATGAAGAAAAAATGCAAGACGCACAAGATCAAAAAGAACAAGTTTCGCAAGCAAAAAGTGAAGCCTTGCAACAGGTAGAACAAATAGAAACACAAATAGCAGATTATGAAAGTCAAATTAGTGAACTAGATACCAAAATAGAAGATTTGAATAATCAAATACTAGACGCAGAAAATCAGATCAATCAAAAACAAGAAGATTATGATAAACAACAAGAATTGTTAGAAAAAAGACTTGTGGCTACTTATGAATCTGGAGAAACTTCAATTTTAGATGTTTTACTTTCTTCAAAAGGTTTAGTAGATTTAATCTCAAACTATTATATGATTTCTCAAATAGCAGAAGCAGATATGAATTTAATGGAAAACATACAAAATGAACAGAAGGAAATTGAAGAAGCAAAAACAACTTTAGAACAAAGTAAACAAGAATTAGATTCTTCAAAATCAGAAAAAGAAAGTATGTCTGTTCAATTACAAAGTGCAAGAGAAGAAAAAAATACATATGTTGCACAATTGTCTTCTGAAGAGCAAGAATTGCAACAACAAATTGATGAACTAGAAGAAGCAAATAGATCAATAGATAGCCAGATTTTAGCAGCTGAGGCTAGAATTGCAGCAGCACAAGCAGCAGAAGAAGCAAATAGAAATAATGGCAGTGGCAATAGTGGTAGTGGTAATAGTAGCAGTGGCGGAGGCTCAACAGGTACAGCTTCAGGTAGTGCGGATCTTGGCAATGTTAGTTCATCTGGATTTATTATGCCAGTACCAGCATCTTATGCAAGAATAACTACAGGAATGTATTATTCTACAGGACAATATCATGGCGCAGTAGACTTTGGAACAGGTGGAATCAATGGTCAGCCTGTATTTGCGGTAGCAGATGGAACTGTTATTATTGCACAAGCACTAACAACTAGCTATGGAAATTATGTATTAATTAGACATAACAATGGATTATATACATTATATGCACATGGACAATCTGGCTCTATAAGAGTTTCAGAAGGGGATAGAGTTGTACAAGGACAACAAATCATGAATGTAGGAAGTACTGGAAATTCATCAGGACCACATTTACATTTTGAAGTAAGGACAAGTTCTTCATATTCAAGTAGAGTAAATCCAAGAAATTATTTACCAGCAAATTAGAAAAATGTTATTTTTTTGAGGAATAGGAAAAAGTGATTTTTCCTATTTAATAAAAAGGGATTAAGGAAGAGTACTTGACCTCTTTTGCATTATATAAAAGGATATTTTGGAATGTTAATTGGATTGTAAAATATAATAATATAGATACTGCAATATTTGTTTTTACATTATAAGAAATACAATTTGATATAATGTAAAAAAAAGAAAGGAAGAAAGCAATGGAGGAAAAGAAGAGATATAAAGTCTATAAGATTATAATGCTTGTTGTTTTAGTGGCATTTATAACCTTTCTTATTACATCAATCGCATTTTACCAATATTTTGTAAAAGGAGATAGTTTAAGTAAATACTTAACATTAATGACATCTGATGAAAGTCAAGACATTTCGCAAACACTAGACACATATAGAGCCGTTATAGACAAATACTACTTAGGAGAAATTGATGAAGAAAGTTTAAAAGAAGGGGCAATTAAAGGATATATCGAAGGGTTAGGAGATCCATATACTGAATATATTTCTAAGGAAGATATGCAAGATTATTTAGAAGATACCATGGGGAATTTTGTAGGAATTGGAATTTATATGGTAGAAGATACAGAAACTAACCGAATTATGGTATTAACACCTATTAAAAATAGTCCAGCAGAAAGAGCAGGAATTATGCCAGGAGATTATATAATATCTGTTAATGGAGAAGAATGTACAGGAGATGATTTAACAGTTATTTCAACAAAAATCAAAGGTGAAGAGGGATCAACTGTTAAATTACAAATACTAAGAGGAGAAGAAACACTAGATTTTGAAATTGCAAGAGAAAATATAGTCGTAAATCCAGTAGAAGGAGAAGTATTAGAAAACAATATAGGATATATTGAATTTTCATCATTTGATGAAGGAACAGCAGAACAATTTAAGACAAAATTTGAAGAATTACAATCACAAGGTATTACTTCTTTAATAATTGACTTAAGAAATAATGGTGGTGGAATTGTAGACGAAGCATTACAAATAGCAGGTTATATTGCAGATAAAGATTCTGTATTATTATACGAAGTAGATAAAGACAATAATGAAACCGTAGAAAAAAATGAGAGTGATCCAATTATCAATATGCCAGTTATTATTTTAACTAACGAAAATACAGCAAGTTCATCTGAAATATTAGCAGGAGCATTAAAAGATTTAGGAAAAGCCAGAACAGTGGGAACAAAAACCTATGGAAAGGGTGTTATCCAACAAATATTGACACTTCCAGATGGTAGTGGAGTAAAAATCACAACAGAAAAATATTTAACACCAAACCGTACAGAAATTAATGAAATCGGCATCGAACCAGATGAAACAGTAGAATTACCAGAAGAAGTAGAAAATGTTTTAAATGTAGAGAGAAGCCAAGACACACAATTACAAAAGGCAATTGAAATGTTATCAGAATAAAATCCGATTTTTATTATACATGTTGCCTTTGCGAAGGGAATGAATAAAAATGAATTTACCAAATAAACTAACTATATTTAGAGTAATATTAGTTCCTATTATGGTAATTATACCATTTTTTGGAATACAAGGGGACTTATGGGGAATACCAATCACATATTTAATTATTGACTTCATATTTATATTAGCTTCACTAACAGATAAATTAGATGGATATCTTGCACGAAGTAGAAATCAAGTAACTGCTTTAGGAAAATTTTTAGATCCATTAGCTGATAAAATATTAGTATTGTCAGCTATGCTAATGTTAGTAGAAATGAATAAGCTACCAGCTTGGATACCAATTATTGTATTAGCAAGGGAATTTTTAGTATCTGGATATAGACTAATCGCAGTAGAAAAAGGCGGAGAAGTAATTTCAGCATCAAAATGGGGAAAATTAAAAACTGTTACACAAATGTTAGCAATTATTTTAGCATTCTTAGACTTGAATGCATTTGGTGAATGTTTTACCGGAAATTTACAAGGTGGAGATTTTGTATTAAATGTGTTAGTTACGATGATGATGATTTTACAAACGATTGCTACAATATTTTCTGGAATAGATTATATGAGAGACATAAAAAAATATATTAAAGATTAATTGATTTGTTATAGGAAAAAATGAAATTTGTATTGACAAATTTCATTTTCTGCCGTAAGATAGGGAAAGTATGTATATTAAAATAAAAAAATATTCATATATGTGCAAATTGTTTTGCAATAAATTAGCACAAATATGTACTTAAATTCAAGGAGGAATTACTATGGAAGAAAAAGAAGTTATATTAACACAAGAGGGGTATAATAATTTAGAAAAAGAATTAAATTTTTTGAAAACAGAAAAAAGAGCGGACATAGCAGATAGAATAAAAGTTGCATTAGGATTTGGAGATTTGTCAGAAAATTCAGAATATGATGAAGCTAAAAATGCACAAGCAGAAAATGAAGTTAAAATTGCTGAATTAGAAAATAAATTAAGACATGCAAAGATTATAGACGAAAAAGACATTGATACAGAAACTGTCCAAATTGGTAATAAAGTAAAAGTTTTAGATGTTGAATTTGACGAAAAAATTGAATATACTATCGTAGGTTCAACAGAAGTAAACCTAGCTGAAAATAAGATATCAAATGAATCACCTCTAGGTGAAGCATTATTAGGAGCTAAGAAAAATCAAACAGTTGAAGTAAATGCTCCAGCAGGTGTTATGAAATATAAAATATTATCAATTAAAAAATAAACTGTCCAATTGGGGACGTTTCCTTTTGAGACATTTTTATGTAAAGTTTGTTGCTTTTAAAAATATAAATATAAAAGTAAAATTTCTATTATTTTTATTATCGAGCAGAACTTTACATAAAAATGTCTCAAAAGGAAACGTCCCCAATTGGACAGAATTGTCTTAAATTGCTTCTAAAGCAAGTTTTATCATAGTATTAAGACCAGTTTCACGTTCTTCACTTGTGGCTACATTTTTAATAAATTTAGAATCAACAACACTCATTAAACAAGCAGCCTTTTTACCAAGCACTTTTGCAACATAAAATAAAGCAAAAGCTTCCATTTCAGCACCTAAAGGATTAAAGTTTTCAGGAATCCTTTTTAAAAATTCATTAACATCAGTCATGTAAAGGTCAAAACAATCTGTACAAACTGTATTACCTCTATGAATGTGAATATTATTTTTTATAGCGGTATTTTCGATAGTATCTGTTAAAGTTTTGTCACTAGATACAAGATGACAATTATCATTATTTAAAGTTAAAGCAAAATTACTTTCAGAAAAAACATTATCAGCTAAAATAATATCAAAAAGTTTTAATTCTGGAATATAACCTCCGCAAGAACCAATACGAATAATATTTTCAACATCATAGTATTTAAATAACTCATAAGAATAAATTCCCATACTTGGCATTCCCATTCCAGAAGCCATAACAGTTATTTCTTTTCCTTTATAATTTCCTGTATAAGCATAAATTCCTCTTACTTTATTAACTAATTTTGAATTTTCTAAAAAATTTTCTGCAATATATTTGGCACGAAGTGGGTCTCCTGGCATGATAACTGTTTTTGCGATATCTCCTAAATTTGCTTCATTATGTGGTGTAGACATTTTTTATTACCTCCTATTTAATATTAGATATGTGTAAAAATAGTATGAACTAGATTTAACAAGTGTATTCAAGTTCATATAAAATACAAAATCTTAAATTAGTATAACAATAAAATCATAAAAAAGCAATTAGATTAATAATTATACGCAAATTAAAAACAAAATCACAATTATTAGAAATCGTTGACTTTTGAAGATAAACATAATATAATCTTGTAAGAAAAAATGAATTTTAGAAACGGTCATAAAAGTTCAAAGAAGGGATGAAAAATATGATAGATTTTAAAAAGACAATTGCAAAAGCTATAGCAGAAGTAGTTAACATTGATGAAAAAGAATTAGAGACTTATATAGAAATACCAAAAGACGCAAATAATGGAGATTATGCATTTCCATGTTTTAAGCTAGCAAAAGAATTAAAAAAAGCACCTCCAATGATTGCAAATGATATTAAAAACAATATTAAAATAGATGAAGAGATTATTGAAAAAGTAGAAGTAGCGGGAGGATATTTAAATTTTTATATTCAACAAAGTCTAATAGTAAAAGATGTATTAGAAGAAATAGCAAACTATGATGAATATGGAAAATCAGAAATAGGAAAAGGAAAAACTATCGTTATTGATTATTCAGCACCAAACATTGCAAAACCATTTCATATAGGACATTTACGTTCAACAGTAATTGGCGGAGCCTTATATAATATCTATAAATATTTAGGGTATTGCACAATTGGAATTAATCATTTAGGAGACTATGGAACACAATTCGGAAAATTAATCGAGGGATATAAATTATGGGGAAAAGAATATAATGTAGAGGAAGACCCTATTAATGAGTTAACAAAAATTTATATTAGAATTAATCAATTGTGTAAAGAAGATGAAAAAGTATTAGAACAATGTCGAATGAACTTTAAATTGTTAGAAGAAGGAGACTCATATTGCACAGAAGTCTGGGAAAAATTTAGAAGTTTAAGTTTAAAAGAATTCCAAAAAGTATATGATTTATTAGGAAGTCAATTTGATTCATGGAATGGAGAAGCTTTCTATTCAGATAAAATGCCAGAGGTTATTGACATACTAGAAAAAACTGGAAAATTACAAGAATCACAAGGTGCAAAAATTATAGATCTTGAAGACAAAGGAATAAATACACCTTGTATCATTCAAAAATCAAATGGATCTACAACATATGCTACAAGAGATTTAGCAGCTATTCTATACAGAGCAAGAACATATGATTTTGACAAAGCACTATATGTGGTATCTTATGAACAAACATTACATTTTAAACAAGTATTTGAAGTGGCAAAATTATTAGGTATAGACGAAAAATATACAAATGGATTAAAACATGTGCCATTTGGAATGGTATCTTTACCAACAGGAAAAATGTCAACAAGAGAAGGTAATATTGTAAAACTAGAGGAATTGTTAAATGAATCAATAGCAAGAGCTAAAACAATTATAGAAGAAAAAAATCCAGACTTAGAAAATAAAGAAGAAGTTGCAAAAAAAGTAGGTGTAGGAGCTGTTATTTTTAATGATCTATCAAATAGTCGAATTAAAGATGAAATTTTTGATTGGGATCAAGTTTTAAACTTCCAAGGAGAAACAGGACCATATGTTCAATACACATATGTAAGAACTAAAAGTGTATTAGAAAAAGCAGGATATATGCCAAAAATAGAAGAGGTTAAATTTGATAATTTGTTAGATGAAGCTTCAAAAAATTGTATAAAATTAATATATAATTTTGAAAATACACTTGTGCAAGTAACAGAAAAAGAAGAACCATCAATTTTATCAAGATATTTAATTGACTTGGCAAAAGCTTTTAGTAATTTCTATAATGATAACAAAATATTAGTAGAAGATAAAGAGATACAAAATGCTAGAGTTTATCTAACTTATGCGGTAGGTAAAGTATTAAAAATAGGTGCAAAATTGTTAGGAATAGAAATGCCAGATAAGATGTAAATATCATATTCACAAGAAGGTAATGTGCTAGAATGATTTGATTGTTGATTCAATAGGAGCAATAATTGCTTGTATTGGAGGATATAGATACATTAAAAGAAAAAAAGATGTTTTATTTAATGACTATTTTGATGAATGGTTTGAATCTGAAAGAACTAAAAATATGGAAAAGGAAATAGATGGATAATAAAAGTTGCGTAAATAGAGCTCGTGATGCTGATAAAGGAATAAATATATTTCCTTCAAAATGCTAATTTGAACAAAATACTACACAAACTAGAAAAAGTATGATAAAATATTTTAGAATTAACAAATTAATAAATTTGCTAAAAAGAATATAAATAAAAACAAAGTTAAAAGGAGGAATTAACCATGTCAGGACACAGTAAATGACACAATATTGAAAATTCTTTCCTTACAGCCTCAACGGTTTCGAAAAACGAATAAA
>CALXAE010000009.1 GCA_944386205.1 uncultured Clostridia bacterium | reverse complement strand
TGTTTTTAATGTTTCTTTTTCAAATCCTTTTGAACAAATAATAACTGGTTTTTCTCCAACATATTGTTTATATTGTTTAAAAATATCCCTTGTAAATTTTGATGGTGTAACATGAAGTATGAATTCTGCATCTTTAATAACTTCTTCAAAGTCTGTATAACATTCTATATTTTCTGGAATTTCTATATTAGGTAAAAATTTACATTTTCTTTCTTTATTAATTAGATCTTTTTCTTCTTCTACAAAAGACCATATTTTTACAAAATTGCCACATCTTGCAAGATGAATTGCTAATGCTACGCCCCAACTTCCACTTCCTATGATTGCAATATTTTTCATTTCTTTATTTTTCCCTCCTAAGCTTCTTTTTATTATATTTTCTAATTTTTTGATTTAATTTTAGATATGATGGCAATAATGATAATCATAATCAATACTATAATTAATAATAATGTTTCAAAATTGATTCTAATCTTTGTTGGTTGTTTAATTTCATCTTTATCATAATTATATTCAATTTCACATACACTATCTTCTATTTCAAAATTATCAATATGCATAAGATAGTCTTTTTCATCATTTTGTATTCTAAATTTCATATCCTTTTCTGGATAGTCTGACAAGATTTCAAATGTATAGATATCCTCTGCATTTGGTTCTAATAATATTTGAACATATTCTACACCATTCTCAACATATATTTCATTTTGCACATTATTTTTATCTATATCAATTAATGGAATGTCATTTCGCAATAATGATTCTGCACCAGCATATTCAATATCTAATCCTGCATGATTAATTGCATATGTTATATAATTTTCAGGCAATAATATAAATATATCAAAGTCATCTTTTTCCTTATTGTCAGTTATTTCTAATTGAATTGTATATGTACTATTTGCTTTTACTGTTGGTAGTAATAAAACTATCATTAATATAATTAATAAAACTATAGTCAAATATTTTCTCATTTGTTTTTCTCCCCTTTTCTACTTTTTAAAACTAATTTTATTTTCTTTTCCTGCTAAAATTCTTTTAATATTACTTCTATGATTAAATAAAACTATCACTGCTAAAATGATACTATATATCAAATAGCCACTTCCTTCAGAAACAATATAATTATCGGTTATAAATAATGTTAGCACTGGAAATAACACAGCTGCTGCACAAGACCCTAAAGATACCATTCTTGTTAATGCAATTAATAATACACCAAACACCAAACAAATCAAGCCAATTTGCCAGTTGCTCATAATCAAAATTCCTAAAGAAGTTGCCACACCTTTTCCACCTTTAAATCCAAAGAAAATTGGAAATGTATGACCAATTACCACTGCAATTCCAGCAATTTGTACAAGCAATGATTTGTTTTCTACTTGAAATGCCCATCCGATGAACATAGCAATTAAGATGGCAACCACACCTTTTAAAATATCACAAATTAATGTTATAGCTGCTGCTTTTTTTCCTACAGAACGAAGCATATTTGTCGTTCCTGCATTTCCACTTCCTTTTTCTCTTACATCAAATCCAGCCATTTTCTTACTAATAATTACTGAAAAATTAACACTTCCTATTAAATAAGCAATAATTGCTGTTATTATATTTAATACCATTTTTTCTCCTCCTTTATTTTTCCAGTTTTTCTCTCACTATAATTCTAACTGGTGTTCCCTCTAATCCAAATTCCTTTCTAAATTGATTTACTAAATATCTTTCATATGAAAAATGGAATAGTTGTTTATCATTTACAAATATAACAAATGTTGGTGGTCTTGTTGTTGCTTGCGTTCCATACAATATTTTTAATCGCTTTCCTTTATCTGTTGGTGGTTGTACAATCGCAATTGCTTCATTGATAACTTGGTTTAATACAGATGTTGACACTCTCATGCTATTTTGTTCATTTACATGATTAATCATATCAAATAATTTATTCACTCTTTGTCCAGTTTTTGCAGAAATAAATAAGATTGGAGCATAAGATAAATAAGATAATTTGTTATAAATTTCTTTTTTGTATTTTTCCAATGTTCCTGTCTCTTTTTCATATTCATCCCATTTATTAACTACAATAATAATTCCTTTTCCTGCTTCATGGGCTTCTCCTGCAATTTTAGCATCTTGGTCTGTAACCCCTTCCAAGGCATCTATCATCATTAAACAGACATCTGCTCTTTCAATAGCAAGCAATGTTCTCATAATACTAAATTTTTCGATAGATTCTTTTACTTTACTTTTCTTTCTAATTCCTGCTGTATCAATTAAAATATATTTTCCTTTTTCATTTTCAAATCTAGAATCAATAGCATCTCTCGTAGTTCCGGCTATATCACTTACAATTGTCCTATTTTCCCCTAATATTTTATTAATAAGTGAAGATTTGCCTACATTTGGCTTTCCAATAACTGCCACTTTTATGATGTCTTCCTCATCTTCATCTTGCGTTTTTTCAGGAAAACTTTCATATATTTTATCCAATACATCTCCTATTCCAATTGCATTACTAGCAGAAATTGGATAAGGTTCTCCTAGACCTAAATTATAAAATTCATATATTTCTTCTCTATCTTTTTCAAAATTATCTGCTTTATTACACACTAAAACAATCGGTTTTCCCGATTTCTTTAACATAACCGCAATTTCTTGATCTGCTGCCGTAATTCCTTGTCTGATATCTGTTAAGAAAATAATAACATCTGCCATTGATATGGCTAGATTTGCTTGTTCTCGCATTTGAGATAATATTATATCTTCTGATTCTGGTTCAATTCCTGCTGTATCAATTAATGTAAAATTTCTACCTCTCCAGTTGGTATCTGCATATATTCTATCTCTTGTAACCCCTGGTGTATCTTCTACAATTGACACACGGCTTCCTACTAGGTAATTGAAAAAAGTAGATTTCCCTACATTTGGCTTTCCTATGATGGCTACGATTGGTTTTGACATTTTTCATTTCTCCATTTCTTTAATATATGTTATAGTATATCATATATTCTATAAAAATAACAAGAAAAATAAAAAAGAAAACCATTTATTTTAATTTATAAAATTTCTGTTTAGCGAAAAATATAATATATATACCTTCAGGGATTTTCGTACTGAACAGAAACTTATAAAACAATGGTTTCCTTTGATTTTATCTATTACTATTTCGTTTGTGTTTTTACATGCTACTATCCTTTATTATATTTAATTTTACTTTCCATATTTAATTTTGAAATTTCATATTCAAATTTTTTATGTTCTACTTGGTTTTCTTCTATTGCAGTGTCTAATTTTTTATTTATGTCTGTATTAATTCTTGTAAGTTCATATAAAATGTGTGCAATATTTGAATTTGCAATCACGTCTACTTTATTATCAATGCTGTTTACTTTTAGTTTAATCTCATCAATTTCACTTACCTTTTTTTAGAAATATTTTACAGAACTTTTTGTCTTATTTCTTCTATTTCCTTGTTTATCTTGTCCACAAATTCATCATCTTTTTGAATTTCATCATCTCTTACTTGATATTTTTCTTTTACTTTTAGTATTCTTGTAACACTTTTATTTACTTTTTTCATTTCAATTATATTGTCTTTTGCCATTTTTATAATATCTTTTATCACTTGGATATCATTGTCATACTTAAAAACAATGATATCATTACATGCCAAAAATGCTTTTTTTATCACTCTATTACTTCCATATCTCATTCTGATACCTTTCATTCTGACATCATCTGTAATAACTAATCCATTATATCGTTCTTTTTTTCTGATATATTTTGTAATGAATTTTTTAGATAAAGATGCTGGCATTTTTCCTAGCATATTCATTATTTTTAAATGTCCAACTAATACACCATCTGCCCCACTTTTCATTGCATTTTTAAAAGGTACCATATCTTCATTTTCCAATATTTCCATTGAACAATTTATTTTAGAAAGTCTGAAATGTGAATCTTTCTTTGTTGCACCATGTCCTGGAAAGTGCTTAACAACTGATATAACATTATTGTTTTGCAAAGCTTTCATGTATTCTATTCCATATTTAGATACTTCCTCAATGTTTTCACTATATGCTCTATCTCCAATAGCATGTTCATCCGGAAATCTCTTGATATCTAAAACAGGTGCCAAATCCATATTAACACCTATTCTATTTAACATTTGACCTGTGATATCTCCAGAAATTTTAACATAATTTTCTTCATTACTTTTCTTTGCTAATTTATTTGCTGCTGGAAGATTTTTGAATTCACTTGGCATTCGGTTTACTCTTCCACCTTCTTGGTCAATCGCTATAAACATAGGAATTTTGTTCGTTCTATTTAATTCTTTTATTCGATTTATTAGTTTTATCATGTCTTCATAATTTTTATAATTCTTCTTGTATAGTAACACACCACCAACTTTGTAAGTTTGGATAATTTCTTCTAAATGTTTTATTGCCCCTTCTGTATTCAATCCTACTATTATCATTTGACCAATTTTTTCTTCGATACTTAATTCATTCATATCATATTCCATAGGCATCTACCTTTTTACTTTTTTGTTTATTATATAATTAAAATAGTATTTAAGCAATAGATTTATTTATAAAAATATGGTATTATATATATCATATTGTATTGCCTAGCCCTATGTATATTTGCATGGGCTAAGCATATAACTAAGGGAGTGATTATTATGGCATTTGATGGAATTGTTACAAAAGCAATTACGTCTGAATTACAACCATTACTTGGTGGTAGAATTGATAAAATATATGAACCTAATAAAAATGAAATTATTTTAGGATTTTATTTAAACGGAAACAACTATGCGTTAAATATCTGTACAGATGCACAAAACTACCGATTACATTTAACTACACATGCTAAACCTAATCCAAAAACTGCATTAAATTTTTGTATGTTACTTAGAAAACATTTATTAGGTTTAAGAATAAAAAATATCATTTCTTCAAATTTAGAAAGAGTCATTACCATTGAATTTGAAGGCTTTGACGATGTTGATGATATTATTAGCAAAAAATTAGTTATTGAATTAATGGGTAGACATTGTAATGTGATTTTACTTGATGAAAATAATATTATTATTGATTGTTTAAGACATATTTCTTCTGATAATATTTCAACTAGAGATATGCTTCCACGAGTAAAATACACATATCCTTCTACTAATAAATTAAATTTTCTAGAAATGGCAAATTTCCAAGATTTTAAATCAAAGTTACAGTTAGACTTTGAAAAAATACTTGTTAGTCATCTACCAATAGATATTTCAAATACGTTTAATGGTATTAGTAAACGTTTTATTGAATATGCCTTAGATGCTTTACATGTAGATACTTCTAGCAGCATAACAGATACGATTTTAGAAAAACTTTATACATATATTCAAGACATCATTACGGCTACAGATAGCTTACAATTAAGCTTTGAAACTATTTTAGATACCAATGGCAAACCAAAAGATTATGTATTAGTAAAAAAATCTTATGAAAATTCTAATGATAATTTTTCGCTTAATTTTTTCATTGATGATTTCTATTTTCATAAAGAAACTTCTGAAGAATTTAGGCAATATAGAGATAGCATTTCAAAATTAATTTTAGATACTTTAAAAAAATATAATAAACGACTAATGCATATCAATGAAAAATTAAAAGAATGTGACAACATGGACACCTACAAATTATATGGAGAATTAATTACAGCCAACTTATATAGAATTCAAAATGTAAATACAGACAAATTAACTTTGGAAAACTATTATGATAATAACGCATTAATTACTATTCCTTTAGATAAGCGCTACTCACCTAGTCATAATGCAAAATTATTTTTTAAAAAATACGCAAAATTAAAAAATGCATTACAAATTGTTGGAGAACAAAAAGAAGAAACCGTTCGAGATTTAGATTATATCGAAAGTGTTGTTTATGAATTAGAAGCTTGTACTTCTATTGAAGATATTAC
Organism: uncultured Clostridia bacterium; assembly: GCA_944386205.1. Lineage (GTDB taxonomy): Bacteria > Bacillota > Clostridia > TANB77 > CAG-508 > CAG-269. The sequence continues at coordinate 23,052 of CALXAE010000009.1, read as the reverse complement.
CAATATTTTCGAGGAAATTTCAGAAAGTTCTGTCTTTAAAGAAAGAACTGAAAAATATAAAGAAAAAAGAAATCCGAAAGTAAAAAAATCTAAATTAACCAAAAATAAAAACGTTCATTTTAATCCTATCAAATATACTATCGAGGGTTACACATTTTTAGTTGGTAGAAATAACATGGAAAATGACTATCTTACTTTAAAATATGCTAAAAAAACAGATTTGTGGTTTCACACAAAAGATATTCATGGAAGTCATTGCATTTTGATGTTAAATAATCAACCTGTCCCAAAAGAAGATATTTTAACCAGATGTGCAGAAATTGCTGCTTTTCATAGCAAAGCAAAAAATTCTTCTAATGTACCCGTGGATTTTTGTGAAGTAAAATATGTGAAAAAGCCAAATGGTGCAAAACCTGGTATGGTCATTTACAAAAATAACAAAACCATTCATGTGACACCTGTTGGGTGACCCATTGGGGACGTGCCAAAATGGACAAAAAATGTCCAAAAGGGACAGACCTATTTGGTCCCCCTTTTGGCTCATTCCTACCAGAATATCAACATAGTGATGACTGTTGCAACTACAACATCTGTAGTTGTCCAACCTTCAGGTAAAATCTCTATTTCTTCTCCCTCTGGTCTCTCATCAACAATACTTACTGAATAATATTCTACATCTTCCAATTTAAACAATATTTCAAAGTTCTGTGTTTCATTTGCTTGTAATTGATTAATGCTGATAATTTTTCTACCTAGGTAGACATCTCTTTCTGAATAAAAGTCCACTTCTAAATATTTTCCACTTAAGTCCTCTGTCTCTGAATTTGTTATTAATCCTCTAATTCTTCCATCTACAAGTGTTGCTTCTGCTTGATATATATTTACTTGTGATACATTGTCTCTTCTTTCTATTGGTTTATATGTAGCATTTAATCCTACATTGATTAAAAAATTAGAAAATATGAAAAACAATATTACCCAAGAAGCATACATAAATAAGGTTTTTACTCTATCCATTTTTAATTTCTCCCATCTTTTATTTCATTTCTAAAGTCTTTAATTCCGCTTAGCAAGCATTTTCCAATCTATACCTATTATAACAAAAGTAAACATAATTTTCAAGTAATTTCGATTTCTTTCCCCAAATACACAGAATAAATATACGTTTTATCTACTTTTCTTTTTAATGTTTCCTCTAATGCTTTTTGATACAATTCCAACTGTGTATGGTATTTTTCTATCAATTCTCCTTCTTTTCCTTTTTCCACATAGTCTGTTTTGTAATCTACTAAAACGATTTCGCCCTCTGCATTGATGTAATATAAATCGATAATTCCTTGTACCAAAACCTCTTCTTCTAATGGTTCTTTATAAATTTCTTTTGCTGGTATATTAATAAAAAATGGTCTTTCCTTATAAACTTTTTTTGCAGTTTGTAGTTCTTTCCAAATATTTGATTTTGTAAATTCTACAATTTTATATGGATTTATGTTTTGTGCTTCTAGAGGTGTTATAATTTCTCGATTTACCAAATTTTCAATTAAAGCTTTTATTTCCTCTAAATTATATGTTTTCTTTTCATCTAATCTTTGCAAACATAAATGTACCAATGTTCCTTTTTGTGCTCCTGTTAAAGTTTCTTGTTCATCATTTTTCAAGAATTTTGGTTTCTCAAATAGATTGCTAGTATTCCTACTATCTTCTCCCAATTTTGATACTTCCTGCATAGCTTGTTCTTTTATATATTCTACATTGTGTTTACTGCTTTCTCTTTGTCTTTCATTTTGTAATTCTTTTATTTTTGTTACAGATAACATCGTTGGAATTGTGGTTGCCAATTGATGTGTATATGTATATTCTAAAATCTTATCTAGTTTTTTGGCTGTTTCTTTTGATGTTTCTGTATTTTCCAAAACTGCTTTCACATCAACAATTTCTTCTTTTGGTTTCGCCACATTTTTCAATAATTCCTGCTTATTTATAACATTCAATGTTAGCAATGTATTTGTATTTTCTTTTTCATATGCATAAACCAATAATATCCAGTCTAAATATTTTTTATATTTCTTTACCAAAATATAGTTGATTTTATCGTCTATTTTACGATATCGATTAACCTGATTTTTCATTTTTTCCATTTCTTTTTCGTAATCTTTCTTTAGACCTGTTATATACAATTTTTCCTTTGCTCTTGTTAATGCTACATATAGAATTCGCATTTCTTCTGACAAAGTTTCTGTAAAAATACGATTTCTGATAGCTTCCTTTGTTAAGGTATCATATTGTACTTGTCTTTCATAATCAATATATTTCACACCTATTCCCAATTCTTGATGTAATAATATATTTTGGTTTAAATCTAACAAATTAAATTGTTTACCAATTGCTGATAAAAAGACCACAGGAAATTCCAATCCTTTACTTTTATGGATACTCATAATACGAATAACATCATCATTTTCTCCAATTAGTTTTGCTGCTCCTAAATCATTACTTCCTACATGTAGTTTTTCTATAAAATTGATAAAATTGTATAATCCTTTAAAACTAGCTGTTTCATATTGTTTTGCTCTTTCAAATAGCATTTTTAAATTGGCTTGTCGTAAATCTCCATTTGGCATTAGACCCACATAAGTATAATAATGTGTGTCAGAATACAATTTCCAAATAAACTCATCTAGTGCTAGATATTCTTTTTCTTTTCTCCAAGTCTCCAGATTTCCAAAAAATCTATCAATTTTTTCTTTTAATTCTGAACTTACATTAATTCTTGCCTTTTGCATTGCTGTGTAGAAATTATCATATTTATCTGATAGTCGAATTTCTACTAATTCGTCGTCTGTAAAGTTTCCAATATGTGACCTTAGAACTGTAACAAGTGGAATATCTTGGATAGGATTATCAATAATCTTCAGTAAACTCATAATTGTTTGAATTTCCACAGAGTCTAAATATTCTTGAGAGCTTTCTGAAAATACTGGCATACCTAAATTTAAGATTTCCTCTTCAAAAATTGGTGCATTGACTTTGGTAGACCTTAATAAAATAACAATATCTTTATATTGGATATCTCTAAAACCATTTTTCTTTCTATCAAACACTTGAAATTTACTATCTACCAATTCTTTAATTTTGTTTGCAACAAACCTTGCTTCTACTTGGATATCCTCTAATCTTTCTTCATTCTCTTCTGTTTCATCGGTTTCCTGTTCTTCCTCTTCTTCTGCTAAATCTTCTTGTTCTTTTAAATCAATAACTGTAATCTCTGTTTCTAAATGTTGTCCATTCTCCTCGTAACTCGCTCCTAGATTTAGATATTCTTCCTTATCATAATAGATATCTCCTAAATTTTCACTCATAATATCTTGAAAAATTAAATTGGTAAAATCTAATACATTTTCTCGACTTCTAAAATTTTTAAATAGCTGTATCTTTAAGCCATTTCCTTCTTCTCTTTGTTCTTTTGTTTGATAGGTTTTATATTTTGATAAAAATAGCTCTGGCATGGCTTGTCTAAATTTATAAATACTTTGTTTAACATCTCCTACCATAAAAATATTGTGTTGATTAGAAATTGCCGTTAAAATATATTCTTGCACCATATTACTGTCTTGATATTCATCAATTGCAATTTCTAAAAACTTCTCTTGATATTTTTTAGCTACTTCTGTTGGCTCGATATTACCATCTTTATGTTCTAGCAATATTTCCAATGCCAAGTGCTCAATATCATTAAAATCTACCATGTTTTTATCTCTTTTTCTTTTTGAAAATACATCTCCAAATTGAAATATTAGCTCTTTTAATTTGACTAATGTTGGATACATATCCACAATATCTTGGTTTGCTTCATTTGAAGGATAAATAAAAATTTTATTTAGCGTGTTAGAAAATTTCTTTTTTACATCATCTCTAATTTGCTTTGCTTGGTCTTTAACATCTGAATCAATTTTTTGTCTTGGCCATGTAGCAAATGTAAAATTGGTATAAACTTCATAAGCCTTATCCCAACTATCTAGATTTTTTCTTAGTATTTCCATTTTTTCAATGTCATCATAAATTGTTTTGGCAAACTTTTCTAAGTCTGGATTTTTTTGCAAAATTTGATGTTGTTCTTGCAAGGTATGAATATCATCAATCACTTCTTCTTCTACTTCTTTTAATAGTATTTTTCCCCATGGTGTTTGACTAAAATCGTTTTCTAAATCGTGAAGATGAAACATCTCGATTTTCTCATTTAACCAGTCATTTGGAAATGGGTTACTCTGAATATATGTATAAATTTTTAAAATTAAATCTTTTAATGGTGTATCATCACGATAACTTGTATAAGTATTAATTAACTCTGCAAAATCCTCATCTTGTATCTCATATTTTTCTTCAAAGATATCTTCTAATACTTCTTGTTTTAATAATTCAATCTCTGTTGTATCAGCAATTCTAAAATTTGGAGATATATTATCTAACTCATAAAAATTGTTTCTTACTACATCCAAACAAAAAGAATCAATTGTACAAATACTTGCTTTATTTAATAAGGTAATTTGCCTTTGTAAATCTTCATCTTCTGGATTTTCATCTAGTTTCTGATAAATTGCTTCTAATACTCTTTCTCTCATCTCTGCTGCTGCTGCATTTGTAAATGTAACCACCAATAATCTATCAATATCTACTTTTTCTTTAATGATTTTGTTGATTATTCTCTCGACTAAAACTGCTGTTTTTCCACTTCCAGCAGCTGCTGCAACTAAAATATTAGAGCCTTTTTCTGTAATTGCTTGCAATTGTTCATTTGTCCATTTAACTTCCGCCATTTGTATAGTCTCCTTTTTGTTTTTTTAGATTATCATATTTTAGAAAGTAAATCTTGTAAAGCAAGTCTTCTGTGGCTGATTTGATTTTTTTCTTCTTTAGACAATTCTGCAAATGTTCTACCATCTTCTAACTCAAAAATGCTATCAAAACCAAATCCATTTTCTCCTCTCATTTCTGTTGCAATATATCCTTTGATTTCTCCTTTTCCTACTATATAATTACCATTTTCAAAATATGTCACACAACATTTTACACTTGCCTTGCGTTCTTCATTTTTTAGATTTTTCATCTTTTTTAAAATATATGCATTTCTTTGTTCTGGTGTTGCCTTTTCTCCTAAAAATCTTGCTGTATGTACACCTGGCCATCCATCATAGATGTCAATACATAAACCGCTATCATCTGCAATACAAGGCATATGTAACATTTCTGAAATTTCTTGTGCTTTTTTTAAGGAATTTCCTTCAAATGTATTTTTATCTTCTTCCACTTCCACATTGCAATCTACATCTTTTAATGATAATAATTGATACTCTTTTAATATTTCCCTAATTTCTTTTAATTTCCCCTCATTATTTGTTGCTACAACGACTTTTTTCATTATCTTCCTTCTTCTTCTATTTTTTTATTACTTTTCTTATCATGATACTTTAATACCTCATCAATATCTTCTCTTTTATCCAACGTTCTGCATATCTCTTTCAAGGAATTTTCTGTTCCATCATATTGATTATTAATATATTCTAATAACTCTGTATATCTTACTTTTTCTATCCTATCATTTTCTGATAGCATACATAGATGTCTTTGTGCTTTTACTTCTTCTAAATATTTTGCTAATCTATTTAACTTTTCATATATTTGCTTATTGTTTTCATTTATCGCTCTACATGATAAAATTTTCATACATGAGATTAATTCTATATATTTTTGTTGTGCAGTCATTTTTTCGCTCCTTTTATGCTAATATATCAGCTTTTCTTTATTTTTTCAAGCCTTTTAAATAATTTAGTATGAATAACTTGTGATATATAAAAAAACAAGTAGTTATCTCGATTTTATATCTCGAATTTCTCTACTTGTTTATCTATTTTATAATTTATTAATTATATCTTCTGATATTTTTTATATAAAAGATATGAACCTATAATTACCACAACTAATATAGCTATTGCAATAACCATTCCTGTTCTTAAACCTGCATTAGGTAATCTAGTTATAGAAGTAACATTATTTACATTATTACCACGTATTGAATTTGTACCTGTATGATTTCCTGGTATTGCAGTATTGTTATCATCTACTTCATTATCAGGATCAACTGTATTATCTGGATCTTGTGTGTTTCCTGGATTTTCTGGTTCTTCTGGGTCTTCTGCAACATTGAAGGTTAATGTTATATCTGGGCTTGTTGGTTCTGCATCTGAACCATTAGCAGTTTGTAATCCTGTAAATCTTACTGTTGTAGTTCCAGAAGCATTATCACTTACTGTGAATTGTAAAACAGCAAATTCTCCGTCTTCTGTTAAAACATTTCCACTCAAGCTAAACAATCCATTAGATTCATTCATCATCCAAGATCCTTGTGTTGCTGTTATATTTTCAAAAAATTCTGAATCATATTCTATTGTTCCTGCCATGTCTGTTGCTCCAGTTCCTGCATCTACTACATCTACCAAATTTACAACTACATTTACAGTATCTCCTGGATTAACCTCTGTTTTATCTGGCACCATCTCAACTTCTGCTGAATACACAGCTCTAACATTTGTTGTTAACATGCCAATTATCATAATTGCCATCATAATTATAACTACCATCTTTAATTTTGTTTTCATTTTGTCCTCCTTTTGTATATTAGTTTCTACAAATATAAATTGTTTAATACATTTTTTAAAATTATATCATATTTATTTTCTTTGTAAATATCTCTTTTTTTCCCTATTTTTTATTGTTTCTCTGTTCCACCTTGATTTTCTGAGGTTTTATGGTTTTTTTTAGTTTCTTTATCCATCTTTACATTTTTTTTACAATTTTATTACAAGTATGTTACACTTCTTAATTCTTATACTATAATATTTTTCTATTCAACAAAAAAATCAACCATTTTACTGATTGATTTTCGTATTTATCTGTTCTATTATAGTTCAAACAGATTTATTCTTTGGTGCGGTTGAAGGGACTCGAACCCCCACGCCGTTGGCACTGGTTCCTAAGACCAGCGCGTCTACCAGTTCCGCCACAACCGCATATATAAACTAACAATATTTATATTAGCACAAATCACTTTTTATTGTCAATAGTTTTTCTATATTTTTCAGAATTTTTGATGATTATCTTTTTATAATTAGATATATTTTACATTGAAAAATATATAATTAAAGCCCCAACTATAGCCGATATAAATCCTAGGATTTTTAGTCCACTAGATCCTTCATTTTGATCTCCAAAGCTAAAAAACTTTTTCGTAATTATCCTTGCATCATATATTAAAATTACTCCACCTAAAACCATTATTAATCCTATCAGTTTTACAATCAGTTGAAACATTTATATCTACATCCTTTTTTATTTTATAGATATATATTAATATTTTTTTTTAAAAAAGTCAATAGGCATTAGGGAGCCCCTAATGCCTAAAGTCATGACTTACTATACTTTCAGCTAATAATTGTTTTTACATATTTTCCTATCAGTTCCACCTTTCTTCTTTTGTATTCATTTTCTGTTTCCTTGTCTTCTCTTTCGACTTTGACATTGTCAACTTTCACCTGAATACTTTCCTCTGCATCAATTAATCTTACTGGCACATAATGTCTTGTTTCCCATGATTCCATAATCTGTTCAACTTCCAGATCTGTCAACATTTCAGTTGACTTTTTACCCATAATTAAATCTTGGATAATATGTGTGCCTTTCAGTTCCCGACAAAGCCCCAGCTGTGCTATAACTGACCTTGCTTTGCTTTCTTGCTTTGATGCTACAATTCCTGCTTCTTTTGTCATGCTCGTTTCCTCCTATAGGTACATTTGTTTCTAAAGTTACACTGCTTAAATATTTTTTATTTTACAATATTTTACATTTATTTTTATACATTTTTTTATAAAATCCCTTTTTTATTTTATATTATATCTTATTTTTTTTATTTATAAATCTTATACAATTATAAATAGCCATTTATGTACTTTCTGCAATAGTTTATATTTGACAAAGTTATATTTCTATTCTCTTTGTAAACTTATCTCTAATCAATCTTTTTAACCTTACATTTTCTGTTTTCTCTAATTTAGGGTCATTATCAATAATTTTAATGGCTGCCTCTTGTGCTACTTTTAATATATTCATATCTTCAAATAGATTAGCAATTTTGAATTCTGGAAGTCCATGTTGCATCGTTCCAAAAAAGTCTCCTGAACCTCTTAATTCCAAGTCCTTTTCTGATATAATAAATCCATCATTAGTATCACACATAACCTTCATTCTTTTTCTAACAGTTTCGCCTTTACCTTCATATTTTAAAATACAATATGATTTATATTCTCCTCTTCCAACTCTTCCTCTTAATTGGTGCAATTGTGCTAATCCAAATCTTTGTGCATCTTCTATGACCATGATGTTTGCATTTGGCACATCGACACCAACTTCGATAACTGTTGTTGAAATTAATATATCAATTTCTTTATTTTTAAATCTCATCATAATATCATCTTTATCTTTTGCTTTCATTTTTCCATGTATGTATTCTACTCGGTATTCTGGGAATATTTCTGTTTTACATTTTTCATATAACTTTTCTACAGATTTTAAATCTAATTCTTCATTTTCTTCTACCAATGGACATACAATATATGCTTGTCTTCCTTCTTTTAACTGTACTTTTATAAAATTATTAATTCTATCTTCCATTCCTTTGGTTACTGCAAATGTATCTATCTTCTTCCTATTTGGTGGTAGTTCATCTATGATAGAAATATCCAAATCACCATATAATATTAAAGCAAGTGTTCTTGGAATTGGTGTCGCAGTCATAACCAATACATCTGGATTTTGTCCTTTTTCTACAATTGTTGTTCTTTGTTTTACACCAAAACGATGTTGTTCATCTGTTACAGCTAGTCCTAAACTTTTGAATTCTACATTTTCTTGTAATAAAGCATGTGTACCAATCACAATATCAATTTCTCCATTTGCCAGTCTTTCTAGCAGTTCTGTCTTTTTCTTTTTTGTCATTGCTGAAATTAATAATTCACATTTGATATCAAATTCATAAAATATTTTTTTAAAGTTTTCTAAATGTTGTGTGGCAAGAATTGCTGTTGGTGCCATAATTGCTACTTGATAGCCACATTTTACTGCTTTATAGGCAGAACACATTGCAATAACGGTTTTTCCTGAGCCAACATCCCCTTGTAATAATCGGTTCATTGGTTTTTCTGCTTCCATATCATTATCAATTTCTTCTAATACCCTTCTTTGAGCATTTGTCAGTTGAAATGGCAGTTTATTAATAATGTCTGACATATGCACATCTTTGCTAAATTGAATTCCTTTCTCTTCATTTATATAACTATTTTTTAATTCTAATAGAGCCAACTGCATAGTTAATAATTCTTCAAAAACCAATCGATTTCTAGCAATATTAAAATCTTTAAATTCTTTTGGAAAATGGATATTTTTTGTTGCTTCATTGATTCCTTCTAATTTATATTCTTTTAAAATATAATCTGGCAAAGTTTCTTCCAAATTACCTTCTATTTCTTTTATTCCATTTTCCATAATTCTTCTGATTGTATTTTGTGATAAACTAAATGTTAGTGGATATATAGGAATTATTTTTCCTGTGTTTGAAGTTTTTCCTTCTTCATCAAAAACAGGTGAATTTATTGTAATTCTTCCAAAAGTATTATTTACTTTCCCATAAAATGTGTATTTCTTTCCTTGCTCAAATTTATTTTTTAAATAACTTTGATTAAACCAAACTGCTGTTGCTACACCTGTTTCATCACGAATTACTAATTTTTGCATTGTTTTTCCTCTAAGTCTCACATCACTTACTCTACCACTCGCATATGCTTCAATTAATACTTCTTCTCCATCTATACATTCTGCAATATTTTTTGGTTTGCTTCTATCTTCATATGTTCTTGGATAATATGTAATTAAATCTTTTAGCGTAAATACACCTAATTTGTTTAATAATTTTACTCTATTAGGTCCAACGCCTTTTATATATTTCACATCTTTTTCTAAATCTATCATTCTTTTTCCTCTTTTCCTGTTTAAGGTTGGAATTTTGTTTTTTTCATTGTAGCACATTGCTTGGAGATTATCAAATTTCACTTGTTCTCGATATCAAAAACTTTATTAGAGAACTAGGATTATATCCTGTTCTTAACCCCAAGTTTCTCAAATACTATTCATAAGAAAACACGTCAAAAGGGTTGTATACTTTATGTATTACACCCCTTTTGGTTTTCACATAACAAAATTTTTACCTTTTCTCATCTCTAAAAAATATTTGTATCCTTGGATTAAGTTAACTTCTGATAATTAATTTACTAAACTTTACTTTATTTACAAAATCTATGTCTTCCAATTGTTACTGTCATTGGTCTTGACCATATCCATTTATTAGTTGCAGTTGAAGGATTAAAATAATAAATAGCACCATAACTAGGATCCCAACCATTAATAGCATCTTGTGCTGCCTTTTTTGCTGTTGAATCTGGTGTTAAATTAATTTGTCCATCACTCACAGCATCAAATGCACCTGATTGATAGATAACTCCTGAAATGCTATTAGGAAATGAACTGCTTTTTACCCTATTCATAACTACTGCTCCTACTGCAACTTGTCCTGTATATGGTTCTCCTCTTGCTTCTCCATAAATTAGCCTTGCTAACAAATTAACATTACTTGAATTACTAGAAGACGATGATGATGAGTTTGATGATGAGCTTGTTATTCCCATTGCTGCTAATGTTGCAGGTCCTGCAATTCCATCTACTGTTAATCCATTTTTTCTTTGAAAATATCTTACTGCCTCTTGTGTTTGACTCCCATATATACCATCTATGTTTCCATTATAATATCCCCAACGTTTTAATTTAGTCTGTATTTGTACTACTTCATCTCCTCTGGAGCCATATTTTGATAAAGCTTCTACTTCACTATTTTTAAAAAATATATAAAACATTATCCCTATAATGCTTAAACATATTGTTGCGATAAAGAACATTTTTCTTTTACTTTTGATCTTCATTATAAATCACCTTTTACTAAAAATATCTTATAGTTATTTTTAGCAAAATTAGTAATTATTATACATTTATAGTTCTATATCTTCTGAATTTTTATCTTTTGGCTTCAAAAATCTTTCTTCTTTACTATTTATAAATACATCAATCGTTTTAGTTGCATATGTATCTTTTTCTATTTCTTGATATTGAATTTTTTGCTTAATCAATTCTTCTTTTTCAATTTTTTCATATACTTGTTTTTCTTGATTATATAAGTAATATACATTTTCTTTTTCTTTTTTTATAACAACTATATTTTTAGCTTTTCGTTTTCCATTTTCTTCTACAAGCCCAGCACACAATTCGATATATTTATCTATTTCTTGTTTGGTCAACATGCTTTTGGAAAGTCTTAAATAATATTCTAATGCTTCTACATTTCCTACTCTTCTTTTTCGTTCTGCTCCAACAATTCCAATATATTTCATAACAAATTCAAACTTTTTTTGCACTAATTCGTCTGGTTTATCTGTCCCAAAAAATTCTGCCATATATTGAGGGTCAAAACATTCTTTCTTCATCATTTCTAATACATCATTTGTATATAACCCTTTATATGAAAAGCCAAATTCTTCATCCCATTTTTCTATTGTTTCTTCTGGTATTTCCGAAAATGGTTCTCCATCATTTTCTTCATTCATTCGATATAGCAAATACAATCTATCGACTCCAGGAATCCCTTTTCCAAATCTTTCAGCCAATCTTTCTTGTGATACACCAAAATGTCTTACTCTCATTCCTGTTTGTATTCTCATTACATCAGAAGTCAGATTAAAAAAATAATATTTACCATTAACTTCAAAACAAGCATCTGCATGATATAATGGTGTTGCGTCTGCTTCAATTGCTAGATTTTTTGCATTTATTCCCATTTCTTGCATACATTCTACACAGCCTCTGTTCATATCTGTGCATATGGCCTCTCCCTGCTCATTTGTTCCTTCTCTATGCATTTCAATCTTTTTCATATAATCTTTCATATTGGCTAACTGTAATAAATGATATGCTTCTTTATATGAATAAATTTGTCCCATTTTTCTATAAATATAATATGCCACTTTTTCTTGTGGCATTTTTCCATTTTTTTCTTCATACTCTTTTAAATCTTTTTTTATTTGTTCTACATTTTCTCTTTCATATTGATTCATTTTTTAACCTCTTCATTTTTCTATCATTTTCAAGAACAATACCTACAAAGGATTGATTCTAATCCAACTTGTAAATCAATTAGTCCAATTTTATAGTTGTAATCTAAATCTCGTAAATTTTGTAATACAGATTTCAATTCTCTTTCTTCAAAATACTTTGCCTGCATTTTATATTTATTTACTAAAAAAGTCTGGTTTGGCTTTAAATTTAAAGTTGCTATAATATCCTTATTTGTTTTCACAGCTAATTTTGTCAAATACAATTTTTTAAAATGATTATATAACGTAATTAATATTTTTTGGATTGGTTCTTTTGCATATATCAAGTTTTTTAAAACTTGCAGTGCTTTTCCAGTTTCTTTTTTTCCTAAGTTATCTGTTAGGTCAAATATAACACTCTCTAATTTTTTTATACATAAACTATCGATATCTTCCTTTTGAATGGTGCCATTTTCTCCTGCATATTCAATTAGTTTTCTAATTTCATTTATTAGTTCTTGCATATTAGTACCACAACATTCAATAAAATATCGTAAATTAGCATCTGATATATTAACTTTATATGCATTACAAATTGCTTTCATTCTTTTTTCTATTTGAATTGGTTTTTGATATTCAAAGTGACAAATTATGCCAACTTTATCTAATGTTTTATATAAATTTGTTTTAACGTCTACATCTTCTTCTACAAATATCAGAATAACACTTTCTGCTATTAACTTGGTATTTTTTTCTATATAATCAGCCAATCTATCTCGTATCTTTCCAAGTTCTGAATTTTTTCGTTTTCCTTCTTTTTTTAATATTCCAGAGTTTTTTGCAATTATCAATTTTTTTTCATAACCAAATGCTGGTGTTTCTATATCTGATATGATTTCTCCTATGTTGGTTTCATCAATTGGAATATAATTAATACCTTTTATACATTCTCCAAATAGATTTTTTATTTTTTTCAAGGAATTTTCTAATAAAAATAATTCTTCACCATAAAACACATAGACACTTTGTAATATTCCTTGATTTAACTCTTTTTCTAGCTCTTCTATCTTTACCATAAAATTCCTCCATCATTAACAATAACTAAGGTTTTAACTTTGCTATATTGAATAAATTCCTTTATAACACATAAAACATCTTACAACCTCTGTGCAAATTTAGAAGAATGTGCATGGCAAATTGCCATAGCCATACTGTCTGTCACATCATCTAATTTGGGTAATTTTTCCTCATTTAAAATCATCTTTACCATTCTTTGTACTTGAATTTTATCTGCTCTTCCATATCCAGTAACTGCTTGTTTTACTTGAAGAGGTGTATATTCATATATATTTAAGTTGTTTTGTCTTGCTGTTATTAAAATTACCCCTCTTGCTTGTGCAACATTAATTGCAGTTTTCGCATTATTGTTAAAAAATAGTTCTTCTATTGCCATTGCTTCTGGTTTATATGTTTTGATAATATTATCTAATTCTTTATTAATTTTTTCCAATCGCAATGGAAAAGAAGTGTGTGCTTCTGTTAATATTGCTCCAGAAGTTTCTAAATGAAATTTATTTCCTATATAATCTATGATACTATATCCTGTAATAGCAAATCCCGGGTCAACTCCTAAAATTCTCATTTTGATCTCTTTCCTTTCATAAAGCTTTTTCTTTTGAGTTCCTGTTCATATTATGTCATTTTTTCATCATAATTCTGAATACTTCTGCTACACTCCATGCCTGTGCAATTGTACCTTTTGGCAATTGTGGTTTTACAGAATCATATAGTTCTGAAATACTACCTATGCAACCATTTTCAATTATTTCTTTTTTAAAGGTTTTTGTCGTTTTTTCTACAATTTTGTCTATTTTGTTTTCTAGTAGTTCTCTCTCTTCGTCTTTTGCTTCTTCTTTCATATTAATAAGTGCATTATAATATAATCCTAATAGCCATGGCCAAGTAATTCCTTGGTGATAGCTACTATCTCTTTTAAATGCATCACCTTCGTAAACTTCTACATAATTTTCTTCTCCCTTTGCTAAGGTTTTTAATCCATATGCATTTAATAATTTTTTCTCTACAACATCTATGATATTTTTCGCAATCTCTGAGTCTACATCTATCACTGGATATGTTAGACTTAGAGCAAATAATTGATTTGGTCGTATTTTGCTATCTCCTAATACATCATAAAGGCATTTTGTTTCTGGATTATAGAATTTTTCTTCAAAGGCTTTTTTACATTTTTTTGCTAAGTCTTTATATTTCTTTATTTGTAGTAAGTCTCCAATCAATAATGTTAAGTTTGCCATAATCATATTAGCATTATACCACATAGCATTTATTTCAACTGCTTTTCCATTTCTAGGTGTAACAGCAATATTACCTACTTTTGCATCCATCCAAGTATTTTGTGTATCTTCTGTTCCTGAAACTATTAAACCATCTGTGTCTAAGTAAATATTATTTCCATCTACATTATTTCCTTCTACATAATTTTTGATGATATCTTCTAGTTTTGGATAAATTTCGTCTTTAACAAATTTATAGTCTCTGGTATATTCTAAATATTTCTGAACTTGCTCAAATAGCAATAATGAAGCATCTACACTGTTATATAATGGTCTACTATCATATCCCGAATAGCCATTTGGTACTAATCCATACTTGATATCCCTTACCATAGTTAGTAAGACTTCTCTTGCAATATCAAATTTTTTGGTTACCAATAATAATCCTTCAAAAGCTATTAAAGAATCTCTTCCCCAATCTAAAAACCATGGATATCCAGCAATAATGGTATGTAATCTAAAATTTGGTCTATATACAATAAAATTATCAATTGCTTTTATATAAGTTTTGATTATTTCTTCTTCATTAAGTTCTTTTTTGGTTTTGCTCTCTTTTTCAGAAATTAAGCCTGTCTTTTCTATTTCTTCATCTATTCTTGCAATTTCTTTTTCCATAATTTCTTTAACATCTATCTCTTCAATGTTTTCTTGTAAAGAGCATACAAAAGAAATTTCTTTTTCTTCATTTGCTTTAATTTCTATTTCATACACACCTGGCACTGCATGATTTTCTTCTGGATAAAATCCTCTTTTTTCTTCTTCTACATAAAACATATGCTCAAAATTATCATTTTGATGAGGAATATAATTTCCTTCTGATACACACATATATACTGGTGTTTGTGATTTATCATCAATAATTATTTTTACTTTTGCATCATTAACTTGTTGTTTGATATCAAAATAATGTCCTGTATTCATTGTATGAAAATCTCTAAAATTAACAATTGGAGCTAATGTTAATTTAGATTTATATTTTCCATTTTTTATTTTGTAATATACCCCTACTGTATTAGCATTTTGTTCCATACAGATACTTTTTTCAATTTCTATTCCTTGTACCTTGTATCGAAAAGTAGGATAATAATCTTTTTCAAACATTTCTTGGTATTGATATCCATGAGAAATATATGATTCACATATATTGGTATATAAATCATATTTTTTTCCTCTAACTTCAATAGATTCATCTAATTTTGATAAAATTACATATCGATTTGCTGGTGGATTTAATGGTGCCACTAACAATCCATGATATTTTCTAGTATTTGCTCCTATTATGGTAGAAGAAGCAAATCCCCCTATTCCATTTGTAATTAACCATTCTTTGGTAATTCCTGTTTCTAAATCTAAACTTTCCTTTGTAAATTTCATACTCTATCCTCCGTATCTCTATTATATATAGGAAAAAATTTTTCCTTACTTTTTATTCGTATATGTACTATCATTTAGTGTTTTTAGCATTTCTTCTCTCAATTCCGCTTTTGTTTTCACTCTTCTTCCTCTTCCTCTAGCACTCTTAGGTTTTTGTGTTCCTATTTCTTCATTTCTATAAGATACTTGTGTAGTATTATGATCTTGATTAACACTATATGTTGCTTTAGTAGTTCTTTTCCTTGCCGCTTCTCTTTCCATCTTTATTTTTACTTTTTCGTCTGCTTCTCTTATTGAAGCAATTCTTTCACTATATTTATCACTAAATTTACTTTTTCCTCTTTTAATTCTTTTTGGTTCTTTTTTACCTTTTCTCGCTTTTTTTTCTGTTGCTTTTTTCTTTTTATTTATTCTTTTTTCCTCTTGTAATTTTGTATTTAGCATTAAATATTGTGGATCATTTTGTTTATCTTGGTATTTTAAGTCATCACAAATCAGTTCAATAATAGATGCTGCTACTAAACTTGGATCATGTCTAATAAATTCGCCATCTACCATAGATAAATTTCTTTGTAAAAATTTAATGCCTTTAACTTTATCCACATCTTGCTCTACAAGGTCTTGTCCTTCTAAATTATATTTTTTAATAAATTCAGGTATAATCTCTCCTGTATCATAAATACAATAGTCAATAATACCTTGTCCACAATGTTCAATAATAGCATTAATATGGTCTGATACACTATAACTATCTGTTTGTCCAGGTTCTGTCATGATATTACTAATATATACTTTGATTGCTGTACTTTCCTTAATTGCTCTATTAACACCATTTACTAAAAGATTTGGTATAACATTTGTATATAAGCTTCCTGGTCCTATAATAATACAGTCAGCTGCTTTTATTGCTTCAACAACACCTGGTGCTGGTTTACAATTTGCTGGGCTAATCATAATTCTATTAATTTTAGTTATCTTTTCAGAAACCACCTCTGGAATTCTTGCTTTTTCTTCTACAATATAGCCATTGGCTAGCTCTGCTACAATTTTCATTTCATCTAATGTAACAGGAATTACTTTTCCCACCATATTGATAACTTCATTACTCTTAATAATTGACTTTTCAAAATCTCCATTTATTTCTTTCATTGCCAAAAAATAAATATCTGAGAAATCCAATCCCCTTAATCTTCCTGTTTTGAATTCATGATTAAATAATCTTTCTACTTGCTCTTCTTTTTTTGCTAAAGCTACCATACTATCTTTAATATCATTAAGTGGCAAAGTTTGAAGCTCTTTCCTTGAGTTCGTTATTTCCTCTCCATAATCTGAAACTGTTACAATAGCTGTTAAATTATTTGTATAATTTTTCAATCCTGAAAGCACTGTATTTAAGCCAGTTCCTCCCCCAATAACTACAATATTAGGTCCTTTATCATAAACTGTTTTGTTAAAAATTAAAGAATTAATATTGACATTTTTCTTGTTTTCCATTCTTTCATCTGTTGATTCAATTAATACTTCTAATGTTCGTTTATTAATATAAATTAATCCAACAACAATTGCAACAAATCCTACAACAAAAATTGCAACTACTTTTCCTACTTCTTGAAAAGAGATTTCTCTCATAACTAATATTTCTGCTATACCATAACAGCATAATATGATACCAATTAAAATTAAGAATATCCACCTTTTCATTTTCGTACTTGATTTAAACCAATGCATAAAACCACTCATCTTAATTCTCTCCCATAATCTCAATTTCTAGTTCTATTTTCTTATTAAATTTTTCTTCTACTGTTTTTTTAACATATTCTATCACTTCTAATATATCTTTTGCTGTTGCATTTCCTTTGTTTATAATAAATCCTGCATGTTTTGTAGACACTTCTGCACCACCAATATGATAACCTTTTAAGCCTGCCTCATCAATTAGCTTTGCTGTGATAAAATCTTCACCTCTTTTAAAAGTGCTACCTGCACTTGGATATTCTATTGGTTGTTTTTCTTTACGATATGTTGCATATTCCTCCATTTTTGCTTTTATTTCTTCTTCATTTCCTTTTTGGAATTGCATTCCTACCTCTAATACAATATATTTCTTATCTTTTAACATACTACTTCTATATGCAAAATTCATTTCTTCATTTTCAAATCTCTTAATGTTTCCATCATAATCCATACAATTAACGAAATTTACAATATCTTTAAATTCCTTTCCATGTGCACCTGCATTCATTCTAACTGCTCCACCAATAGTTCCTGGTATTCCTGACAATTCTTCAAATCCTGTTAATTCATTTTTTAAAAGTAAATGTCCAAAAACAGAAATTTTAACACCTGCACCAATAGTCGCGAAAAACTTTCCATCTAAATTAACCATTTCAATTTTATTAAATCGAATATTTAAGACAATTCCCTTAATCCCTTTATCTAAAACTAGTACATTACTGCCATTTCCTAATACTGTTATTGCTATATTTTTATCTTTTGCAAATTTAAGCACTTTTCTCAAATCTTGAATATCATCTATTTTTATATAACACTCTGCTGGACCACCAACCTTAAAAGTTGTATGATTTGACATAGGTTCATCAAACAAAATATTTTCCTTAATAATCCCCAAATTACTTATTTCTTGTTTTAATGTTTCTGTCATAAAATTCCTCCCATTCACTCTGCTTCTTTAGCATATATATACAATGGTTTTCCCGTTCCTGTTACCAAAGTTGTATAATTGATAACTTCTCCTGTTTCATAATTAACAATATATTCATCTTCTGAATTGCTAATTCCTAAAACACTTAGTCCATTATTAGAATTAGATAAGTAATAATAATTTTCATCATTTGAATCTTTTCGTGTAACAGTTTCCTCGCCAGAAGCTGTATTAGCATTAATATCATCTATTACTTCATCCAAATCAATTCCTGCTGTTGTAATAATTTCTCCTGGATAAGCTTCATTTGTCAAATCTGCTTTAGTCTTTCTTTGTAAAACTGCATTTTGAACCATTCCTAATTCACTAAGCATTGCATTTTCTTTTGACTCTTTAATTCCACCTTTTCCAATATTAACAGTTATTGCTGTTAATATAAGTAACACAATAATGATAATAGTTAATACCATTAGGGTTACCCCATTTTCTTGTTTTGCTTTATATATATCTATTTTCATAATCTTTCTTCTCCTTTGTTAAATTCCTTATTACTATATCATTTTTTCTAATGAATTACAAGGTATCTTAAGGAATTTTACCAAACCCCTTTATTTTTTCTATATTTTGTAGTATAATATATATAGTGTGAATTTTTTAAAGGAGGATTTCATATGTGGCAATTTTGGTTAATTGCTTCTGGAATATTTTTTATTGCAGAAATTATAACAACTGGTTTCTTAGTATTTTGGCTAGGTGTTGCAGGTTTGCTTACTATGTGTGTTAGTTTCTTTACTGACAACTTAACCATTCAAGCAACTGTATTTGTGGTTTTATCTGCTGTATTAATTTTAGCAACAAAACCATTTGTCAAAAAATTTGTCAATAAAAAGGAAGCTACAGAAAAAACAAATGCCTTTTCTATTATTGGAAAAAAAGCAATTGTCATCAAAGATATCGATTCTATTAATGGCGTAGGTCAAATCAAAGTAAATGGTGAAGTTTGGTCTGCTGAAGGAATTGACGGTTCTAATATAGAAAAAGGTACAGAAGTAGAGATTACAAAAATTGATGGTGTTAAAGCAATTGTTACACCAATTTCTAAAAAATAAATTTATTTTGTTTTAAGTTTTTTACTATAAAATATAATTTAAGGATGTTGAAAAGGAGGAAGTTTTATGATTTTTTTAATAATTTTACTAGTTATCATCTTAGTAATCGCATTTATGTCAATAAAAATCGTTAAACAATCTGAGGTATATATCATTGAAAGATTAGGTAAATTCTATAAAGTAGCTGATGCTGGTCTTACCATTATTATTCCGTTTTTTGATCATGTAAGAAGTGTGGTAAGTTTAAAACAACAAACAATGGATATTCCACCTCAAAGTGTTATTACAAAAGATAATGTTACAATTACAATCGATACAGTTGTATTCTACCAAATCACAGACCCTGCAAAAGCAGTTTATGAAATTCAAAGTTTGAAAAAAGGTATTGAATATTTAGCCATTACAACTATTCGTGATATTATTGGTAAAATGGACTTAGATGAAACCTTTAGTTCAAGAGATGGAATTAATACAAAATTAAGAGTTGTTCTTGATGAAGCAACAGATAGATGGGGATGTAAAATCGATAGAGTTGAAATTAAAGATATTGAACCACCAGCTGATGTTAGAGATGCCATGGAAAAAGAAATGAATGCAGAAAGAAATAAAAGGGCATTAATTTTGGAAGCAGAAGCTCAAAGACAATCTGCTATTACTATTGCAGAAGGTAAAAAACAAGCTGCTATCTTAGAAGCTGAAGCTGATAGAGAAGCTCAAATTAGAAGAGCAGCCGGTGAAGCACAAGCTATTAAAGAAGTTGCTGATGCAAAGGCACAAGAGATTCAAAAGGTTTATGATGCAATTAAACAAGCTAACCCAGATGAAAAATTAGTTCAATTAAAATCTTTGGAAGCATTAGAAAAAGTTGCTGATGGCGAAGCTAACAAAGTATTTATTCCATTTGAAGCAACAAGTGCATTAAGCAGTTTAGGTGCTATCAAAGAAGTTATGACCGATGACAAAAAAGCAAAAACAACTAAAAAGACTGAAGAATAAAAAAATCCGGAATATCCGGATTTTTTTAATTAGATGTCCATCTAAGCATTCTAATATCATTATATTTTTTTACAACTTCTTTGTATTTGTCATATTCTTCTTCCCATAATTCATCTGGAACTTTATCAAATGCTTTAAATATTTTTTCTGCTTCTGATAGATAAATAACTTGTTCCTGTGGTGTCATTTTTTCGTATTGTTTTGCAAACATGTATAATTTATCTAACATTTGATTTGCTTCAATAAATCCCCAGAAATCTTTTACTTTCATTCCAAATAATTTAATTTGCATTACCGCATATCCTACAAGTGCAAATATTATCAGTACTAGTACATATATTACGATAAGTATTGCTGACATAATTATTACCACCTTTTAATTTGCTTTCGTACTTAATTATTATACCATATATGCACTATTTTTGTAAATAGTTTTTAAATCAATAGAAATTACATTCTTTTTTTAGCTGCTTCCACTAGTCCTACAAATAATGGTCCTGGTCTGTTTGGTCTAGATTTTAATTCTGGATGAAATTGTCCTGCAATAAAATATGGATGTTCTGGTATTTCCACCATTTCAACTAATAATCCATCTGGAGAAGTTCCAGAAACTTTTAAACCTGCTTGTTCTAATCTTTCTCTATAATCATTGTTATATTCAAATCTATGTCTATGTCTTTCTGAAATCTCTGTTGCTCCATAAAGTTTTTCTGCCAATGTTCCTTCTTTTATAACACATGGATATGCCCCTAAACGCA
Source organism: uncultured Clostridia bacterium (assembly GCA_944386205.1). Taxonomy (GTDB): domain Bacteria; phylum Bacillota; class Clostridia; order TANB77; family CAG-508; genus CAG-269. Next base: position 1,557 of record CALXAE010000009.1, on the reverse strand, counting down.
TAGTTCCACCTTTTTTATGTACATTTTTTTGTTCTTCCATTATATGAATAACTTGATTTTTAGTTTCTTTATTAAATTCTTCTGAATCTGCATCTTCTATTCCTAATACATCTCTTGCAAATTCCACAACAGCCATTTGCATTCCTAAACAAATTCCTAAAAATGGAATATTATTTTCTCTTACAAATCTTACTGTTTCAATCATTCCATCAATTCCTCTATCGCCAAATCCTCCAGGAATAACTACCCCATCGATTCCTTTTAATTGTTCTTTGACATTTTCTCTTGTAATTTTTTCAGAATCAATTAATTTTACTTTTACCTTTACATTATTTGCAAAACCTGCATGGTACAAGCTCTCAATAACAGAAATATATGAATCTTCTAACTTTACATACTTTCCAATCAAACCAATTGTAACAACATTATTTTCATCTATTTTTCTAATATTTTCAATCATTTCTTCCCATTTTGTATTATCTGGAATATATTTTTCCAAATGTAAATGATTACAAACTTCTCTTGCCAATCCTTCTTCCTCAAGCATTAAAGGTACTGCATAAAGACAATCTGCTGTTTTGTTTTGAATAACACTTGACTTTCTTACATTGCAAAATAAAGATAATTTTTCTCTTATGTTATCTGGTATATCTTGTTCTGTTCTACAAACTAGGATATCTGGCTTGATACCTAAACTTTGTAACTCTTTTACAGAATGTTGTGTTGGTTTTGATTTAATTTCATTAGAACCAAAGATATATGGTAATAAGGTTACATGAATATATACAACATCTTCTTTATTTTTCTCTAATCCTACTTGTCTAATCGCTTCAATAATAGAAACCCCTTCTATATCTCCTACAGTTCCCCCTACTTCTGTTATTACAATATCTGTGTCTGTATCTTCAAATCCATAAATTTTCTCTTTGATTTCATTTGTAATATGTGGAATTACTTGTACAGTTTTTCCTAAGTAATCTCCCCTTCTTTCCTTTTCTATAACATTTTGATAGATCTTTCCCATTGTAATACTTGAATTATGTGTCAAGTTTTCGTCAATAAATCTTTCATAATGCCCTAAATCTAAATCTGTTTCAGCTCCATCATCTGTTACAAAAACTTCTCCATGCTCATATGGATTCATTGTTCCTGGGTCTACATTGATATATGGGTCAAACTTTTGAATTGTTACTTTATAACCTCTGTTTTTTAATAACCTTCCTAAAGATGCTGCTGTAATACCTTTTCCTAGTCCTGATACAACTCCGCCTGTTACAAAAATATACTTTGTGTTCATTTAATACTCCTTTCAAAATAAAGAACCGAAAAAGAAAAAACCATTTTTTCTTTAAAAACTAAAAAAAGATTAAAAAAATCTCCCTCAAAATCGGTTTTTTTTTAATCTATTACTATTGTATCACTTATTTATACAAAATACAAGGTATTTTTCAATTTTCTTTCATGATTTTGATGATTTTTATTACTACTCAGCCCTAAAGACATCAAAAGGTAGCCCAAGTTAGTTAAATAACTATACTAAGGTTACCTTTTTCTATA